>WUQU01000132.1 GCA_009889605.1 Candidatus Bathyarchaeota archaeon
ATACCACTTATTTACAGTTATTACCACATAGGTTTTATTGGTCTTGTACTTTGGCTTTTTTTAGTTCCGCTGGAATTAAAGAAGGCAGATAATCTGAGCTATGTTATTAACTACATTTTTGTTAGAACTGTTGACATGGATTCTGTACCGCTAACGATCGTTCCGTTGTGGTATTTGTTCTTTTTGTTTCTGGCTGAGTTTGTTTATCAGGTTTCTAATAAATTGAACATTTTGTATTACGTCATTGCGTTGGGTATAGCGAATCGTTTCATGGTGTTCCAAATTCACAGTTTTAAGATAGGAGTCGCATTTTCAGGATTGTACATGTTCCATCTTTGCATTGTTTTTAAAGAAAAGAATGTGCGTATCAACAACACTGTTGGGATTATGTCCTTAGCCGGCTGGGTTATAATTGGTTGGTTTTTTGGAGAGACTGGTTGGAATGTCGATTACTACGGGAAGAACGCAATTGGCACTTTCTTTGTTATAATCGGCGAGATTTTTTGCGCTATGTTCTTCTACTGGTTCGCTAAGATTTTGGAGAAAGCGGTAAATCAAAAAGGATTCTTGCACGTAGTTTCAGTGTATATCACTAAATTTTTGAAGGAGTTTTCTGATAATGCCATCTTCGTCTTTGGATATCATATAACCGTAGGAGGTTTAATTTTTGCATTACTCATGGCGTTTGGATTCGATGTTAGTATTGAAAGCGTAAGCAGGTATTGGTATGTAACTTTCTTAATCATGACTGCTTCTATGTACTTACTCGTCAAACTCTTGCCAGAACCCGTTAAGTTATTCTTTACACAGCCTGATGCCTTCCTTAAGAGGATTCGAAAAAATAAAGCATAGTTAAAGATAAGTGGCTTTGGCTTGCAATAAAGATGGCTAGCTGAGAGGATAGCCATTTTTTAGTCTCATGTTTCGAAGAATAGTTTAAAAGGATACTTAGATATGGTACAATTAATAGAGCAAGGGCCTGAAGTGAAAAATAGTCTAAAACACGGCGAA
>WUQU01000133.1 GCA_009889605.1 Candidatus Bathyarchaeota archaeon
TCATCAACCAGTCTTCAAATATTTGATAGTCAAATTGGTAATATTTGCTTATCCTTCCTCTCTTGCCTCCCGGTAAAAATATCTTGGCTTCTCCGTTGTTTTGCCGCTTTGCGTATTCATAGGAGTATTTTTCCTCTTTCTGATCAAACCTGAGAGAGAAGAGTACAAAGTATACATCACTTCCTCTGTACTTAGTGTTTTTCTCCGATTTCTGAATAACCCAGTCATAGAAAAGTAGTTGCTCAATTGGAGAGTTCTTAACTTTTGAATATTTGTAGTCTATTATTAAGTAATCGCTACTTCCGCCTGTTTCTTCAACTGTGTGTCTCACATTTTCGTCTTCTGAAAGTACAACTTTCGGCGATATTCTGTCTATCCGGTCTACTCTGACTGTGAATTCATAACCTTCATGGTGAACTACAAATTCCGATTCGAGTTCGGCAATTTCATCAGAAACTAAGTCTACCGTCGTGACTTTAGTGCTGTTCTTTTTGCGAGGTTTTTCATCACTTTCTTCGCTTGATTGCGACATTCCAAGACTCCGGTTACCTAAGGTTATAACCTTTTTGCTCTGCACAAAAAGGTTCATCAAAGTTAAGAGGTTCTCCTTGAATTCTTTGATCTTCAATTCTTTTGGTATAGAATAAGCATATATGCCTTCGTTGTACAGTTTGACATACTCTTCTTCCAGCCATTCGTCTATTTGTTTTTCATCTATTTCAAAAATCGTCTTTTCTTTCGTAAGTTCAAAGAACCTCTTCACAATCCTATGTGCAATAATTCCATCGTTGATGGATTTCTTATTCTCAATATCCGCGCCAGGTTTGTAAATATTGAGAACCTGCTGGTAGAAAAATTGGAGCGGGCATTTCATGTATGTGTTGATTTTGCTGAAGCTGAATTCTTTCATGTCAACTGGTCCGACGATGAAGTTCGATTCGACTAATGTTTTTTTCGAATGTTCGTCAGCTTTCAGTCTTTCGATTTCGTAGTCTATTTCTGAATACACGTCCTCAAGGGATGGTACATATTTCTCAGTGCGCCTTTTGTTGGCAAATTCCGATGTGTATTTGGACGGAACGAGCATGTCGCCCGTGTTCGTTGCAAGCGGGACGATGAGCTGTGATATGTCGCTGAACAATAACGACAGTATCAGAGACCTTCTCTCTCGCTCTTCAACGATTTGATATATCCTCGACCTTTCGCTGTTCGTCTTGAACAATAGCGGGTTTATCTTCTCTATAGATGGGTAGTAATCATCCGTGAATTCCAAGAAGAATTTGGCA
>WUQU01000134.1 GCA_009889605.1 Candidatus Bathyarchaeota archaeon
ATTGAAAACTCTTGATACAGTTGCAACTGAAACTCCACATAAATTCGCCAATTCTTTGATGTCCATAAGAACACCCCTAAATCTATATGTTGCATGTCTTTAATGTAATCGATTACATTGGTAATATATCACAATATACTTGTGAAAATTAACCCCTAAAAAATTCCGAATATTGACGATTTTCATCTTTATATTTCGAGAAATATGCAATGCTGCATATACCTAATTTTTTCTTGAATTTCGACTGCAAAATGTAATCGATTACATAATTCAAGAACGGGTTATAGGTTCTGATTTTCAAAATCTCCCGAAGTTTGATGATATAATAGGAAGCAGGATTACAACGTCTCAAGGGAAGTGATAAAGGTTTGAACATACTCAGTGATTACTTTAAGAAATTTCTAAGGAACTTGCGAAAGTTAGCTTTTTCAAGAAGAGTGCCGAGAAAATTTCTGAGTGTTGCAATAATACATTACGATGGAAAAGGTCTTAAAGATGTAATAGGCAACTTTTCCGTTGAACTGAAGTCAGCGGATGTTATCGTTGGGAAGAATTTTTCGAAGGAAGATTTGAAAATTTTGAGAGCATTTGAAAGAAGTTTCCAAAACAAACACATTCTTCTAACCGAGCTCGATAACAGCAACTCTGTTTTATACCATCATGGAAATTATATAAACCACGTCAACTCCTTTGATATAAAGAAACTACGTTCTTTTGAAAATCATGGCACGGTCATCGTTGTCGTGAACGATAAGAAACTTGGCTGGATGATAAGCCAAATGTTTCCATTCTACTGCATAATCCCCGGCGAACCATTCCAAGAAACTTTAATAACCGCTCCCATTCCGCTTACAAGGAATTCCGATGGGTATTATTTTTCAAAGATATCTTATCGAAATCAAGTTACTATCGTAGACCTTAACATCGAGATACTTTCTGATTTTAAAGCAAAATAGTAATGTGAACAAATTTGTGCTTGTTGGCTGGACACAACGATTCACAACATTTCCCGAAAATCAGCACTTTTCTCCCTTGTTATGAAAAAAGTTCCATTATTCATTTTAAAGAAAGAGTATATAACAGTATGCATATTCTTTTAACAATACTTTCACGTGCACAACGGTGCTAAAATTTTACTGAGGTTCAAACAAGGGGGGGACATTATGGAGAAAGAAATTACCTTGGAACTTGTGCGTGTTACGGAAGCAGCTGCTTTGATGGCAAGCAGATATCTTGGACGCGGCGATAAAGAAATCGTTGATCAAAAGGCATCTGACGCTATGCGCGGTATGCTGGATTATATCGAAATGAGAGGTACTGTTGTCCTTGGGGAAGGCGAGAAAGACAAAGCCCCGATGTTGTATATAGGTGAGCAGGTCGGTAGGTGGGAAGAGGAGGACCCGGAACTCGATATCGCTGTTGACCCAATCGATGGAACAAGACTCGTTGCATATGGACTTCCTAATGCCATAAGCGTCATTGCAGCAACGGAAAAGGGTGGTATTGAGTATCTTCCAACGTACTATTCATACAAACTCGCAGGTGGTCC
>WUQU01000135.1 GCA_009889605.1 Candidatus Bathyarchaeota archaeon
GCCCCCAAAGAACTTCACGAACTGGGTACAGTCCAGCAATTGAAAGTCGGCTCAAGCACAGGTATCACCCCAAAAGCCTTGAAGGACATTATCCGGTTTATAGAGGAGGAAATAGAAGAAAAAACGGGTAAGAAGATAAAAATACCCATCGATAAAAAAGGTGCAGACTTTCTTGTTCTTCATAATGCTGGCGAATTTCTCTCCTGGCCCGAAAACATTGAAGCCTTTGCTATTATATTTGATGCTGCTGGTATAAATTGGACACTGTCCAGTGAACTTGTTGGCTATGATGCGGTAAATTATGGAGCATGGTATGACGATATCCAACTTGCTCGGATAGTGCTTAAACACGCCCAAATTGCCAAAGAACTAAAAGCAAAAAAAATTTTGATGGGAGAATGTGGACACGCTCATAAGGTAATGTGTGTTATTGCCGACAGGATATTAACGGGGGAATTGAATATACCAAGGGAAAGTTATCTACCATTGATGGAAGACCTTGTTTGTAACGAAAAACTTAAACTTAATCCTTTGCGAAATAATTTCCCAGTTACCCTTCACGACCCTTGCAATATAGTTAGGATGATGGGAATAGTTGAGCCCCAGAGAAGAATTCTTAGAAAAATCTGCCCTCAATTTAGAGAGATGAACCCCCATGGGGTTGAAAACTATTGCTGCGGAGGAGGTAGTGGCTTCGCTATTATGACTACTATGAATTTTCCTGACTGGCGCTCAAGCATATCAGGAAGAATGAAACTCAAGCAAATTCTGGAGGCTTTTTCGAATGTCATCACCCCTGAAATCAAGAAGTATGTTTGTGCTCCTTGCTCTAATTGTAAAGGGCAAATAAGGGAGTTTTTTAATTATTACAATGTTTGGGAAAGATGCAACATTTCCTACGGTGGATTGGTCGAGCTTATAGTGAATGCTATGGTAGATATAAAGGAGCCTTTTATAAAATGGGAATGACGTTAATATATGGTGAAAAGGGGGGCTATGAAGGAATTAAAAGGGATAGTGCTTTTATTAGGGGCTGAGGGGATAGGGCACGGCGATGCTACCCTCGGTTATGAGATTTTAAAAGTAATGTTAGAGACCCTTCCCAAACGGGAAGATATACCTTCAGCCATTGTTTGCTGGAATACTGCTGTCAAGCTATTAGCGGAAGACTCACCCTTGCTACCCCAATTTAAGCGCCTTGAGGAAAGAGGGGTAAAGATTTTAGCCGGGCAATTATGTATAAGCGAGTTAGGGCTTAGTGGCAAAATAGCTGTAGGTAAACC
>WUQU01000136.1 GCA_009889605.1 Candidatus Bathyarchaeota archaeon
GTCGATAAACATATTTACTTTATCCCTAAGACCGATGCACCTGAGGTAGTGGTTATAATCTATCCTGGTGGGCATGTTGAAAATAGAGCTTACACGCCAATCGGGTACAGATTAGCTGAGAAAGGTATAATTGCAGTTGTACTCGAAGCTCCGATGAACTTCGCCATATTTGACACAGAGGCCGCATCTGATGTGATAATGAAATTCCCTGATATAAAATGGTACGTGGCAGGGCATTCCTTAGGTGGCGTTGCTGCATCAGAATTTGTGTACAAGTACAAAGATGATGTTGCTGGGCTGATACTGATGGCATCCTATCCAGCGAAAGACGTTTCGAAACTGGACTTGAAAGTATTATCGATATACGCGTCAGAGGACGGACTTGCTACACCACAGAAAATAAAGGAAAAAAAGCCATTGCATCCAAGCATTACGAAGTATGTACTGATTGACGGTGGAAACCATTCTCAGTTTGGATATTACGGCTTCCAAAAAGGAGATAAACAAGCTAAAATAACAAAAGAAGAACAGATGAGCATTATTGTAAAGTCAATAATTGACTTTATAAAAGAATAACCACCAATATTGTATTTTTTTCATTCTATGCTATAATTTACGAGGTTTTCGAAAGAAAGCGAAAAAGACTTGGAAAGGGGTGTTCGAATGGCAAATATATTCAAAAAGCTGATACCCTATCAGTCACCTTTAGAAATGCTTAGTGAACACGCTGTGTTGTGCTCTCAAGCTTCTCAGATAATGAAAGATGCGTTGGGTAAATATCTCGATTTTCAGACTGTAGATGAAGAATCAAAAAGAATAGATGAGTTAGAGGATAAAGCTGATCATATCAAGGTTCAGGTTCGGGAAATATACGGAAAGCTCAAGTGGACTTATTTTAACAAATCGGATTTCTTAGATATTCTTCACAATGTTGATACAATCATAGATTTGACGGACGATATTGTGAAGATGCTTACGATGAATCGGGTTGAAAACGTTTCAGAAGAAATAAAAAATGATATTTTAAGGCTCGCAGATGTGGTTGACAAGAGTGTTGAGCACATGTCTGAAACCGTTAAAAGGCTCAGGACTATAGTTGAATCTGCATTTTCGCAAAAGGAAATAAAGCTTGAGGATGAAAGTGTTGCAGTCGTTGAAAGCGAAGAACATTCGTCTGATGAGCTTGGTTTATTGATTGGCAAGAAACTCTTTGCAAAGAAGAACGAAATGAATGCGGTGGACATAATGTTCTTGAATAGCGTCGTCATACTACTCATGAGAATAGAAGATAGGGCTAAGAATGCTGTCGAAAGGATAAGGATGATAACGCATTCTTGACACTCTTGATTATCTTCATGAACATCTTGATGAAAGTTTCTGAAATGTGAAAAAATCACTTTGCCCCCTCAAACGATTAGGTATATAAACATATAAAAACCCATAGGAGGTAAAGCAAAATGATAACATTCATTGCGATTCTCGTTGGGATGTTTATGGCTTTCGCAATAGGTGCGAACGATGTCGCTAATGGTATGGCAACTGCTGTTGGCGCAAAGGCTATAACGCCCAAGCAAGCTGCGTTCATGGCTTCCTTCCTTGAGTTCCTCGGCGCTGTTATGTTCGGTGCGGCTGTTACGAAGACAATAGCAAGCGGCATAGTCGCAATTGATCACCTTCAAGACCCAAAGCTCGTTATATACGGTGCTATATCAGCTCTATTTGCTGCTGGTATCTGGGTTATGTTCGCAACCGTTTACGGTATGCCCGTTTCGACGACACATTCGATAATCGGTGGTATGATCGGTTTCGGTTTGGCAAGTGGTGGAATGAAAGTTGTTTACTGGTCA
>WUQU01000137.1 GCA_009889605.1 Candidatus Bathyarchaeota archaeon
CATATTATCCTTTATTGTTTTGCTCCAATCTTGTGTACCTAACGAAAGTATTGTGAATGCCCCGTTACACGGTTGGACAATTTCGAGCAAAAAAGACCCAATGACTGGAAATGAGATTTGGTATGCTATTTCACCCGAAGTAAAATCGCTTGAGACAATGACCTTTCCATATTCAGACACAAAGGCAAGGCTCATTGTAGCAACAGACGGGCAAACTGAATGGACGTACATATGGTTCAACAACGCACCCAACATTGCAGATTTCGACTTTGGAAGTGGGGGATATCTTGTTATAAACACGCGAATAAAGTGGGATAACCAGGAACCAGAATACACTACGTTTTACCAAGAACCGCTGAGTAACTTCTTGAATTTTGGAAACGATGCGTATATCATTAACAAAATCCTTAACCATGGAAAATTAATGGTCGAACTCAATTGGTACAGCCAAGGATATGTACACTTCGAATTCTCACTTGCAGGTGCCAAAGAAGCAGTTAAGCAGATAAGAAGCAAGTTCAGTAATCAAGTTCAGTAATTAAGCTATATTTATCCTTTTTTTCCGGACCGGCTCTCTGTACAAATCTACAAATCTTAGGATGAGGAGGGGGATTGAACGTGAGGAAAGTATTTGGGAAAGTATTGCTCTTTCTTGTTGTGCTCTTAACATTTTTCGGTGTATCATCGTTTGCGGACACACAAGAGGCTACAAAAGTTAGTTTAGCGGTTATGGAAAACGACGATATTAGGATAATCGTGGATTTGGAAACGTACGTTGGTTCTTTGTTCGACATATTAGCAAACACAAAAGTTTTGCGTTTGACAATTACTAACAAGACAGGACTACCTTTGAAAATCATATGGGACGAATCTCTATTCACTGACAACTACGGGAAACCCGGCAAACTAATTCGTGAAGGTCAAAAGTTCATAGACGCAACCCGTTCTCAGGTTCCGACAGTAATCTTGCCTAATTCTACACTTTCAATTATTGCAGTCCCAGAGAGTCACATTTATTACTCAGGTGGTTGGCAAGTTCTTGGAATCTCCGGAATTGTTTCCAATAGAAAGTTGTTTGTTACATACGAAGTTAATGATAAAAAGAAGTACATAGAAACAAGTATAATAATAGAATTGCCATCGAAATCTTCTAAAAACCAAAAAACAAGGATCACTTTTCCATTTTTCAATATTCTCTACCCTGTTTCTGACAAAGAAGGAAACATAACAAGTTACAAAGGTTTCTCGGCACTTCTCTTGGGATACGTGGAAAAGAACTATTATGGACCTCTGAAATTCAGCTCGTGGAACAACTTCTGGCATTGGGGAACGGCATTTATTGTACTTCCATATATAGGTATAGGAACTGAATATGTCAACGGTGACGGAACGTTTGCATTTTCGCTTTTTACATTATACGTAGTCCCATTCTTTGAACTTTCAGTTTCATTCTAGCTTTGATATCATTTTTGTTTTCTAAACCGCCTCTATTTTTGAGGCGGTTTTCTTCTTTTAAGAATTGAAAAAGTCATGTC
>WUQU01000138.1 GCA_009889605.1 Candidatus Bathyarchaeota archaeon
GAAATACCGAATGTGGACTGGGGATACAGCAACGTGGGGCTCACAAATTGAGATGCAAACTGCAGCAAGTCCGGTGCGTTTTGTCAGAACTGCTTGCTGTCCTGTTGAACAAAGAAGTTTCGAGAAAATTGTTGTAACATTGTCAGATGATGGTTTTCTTGATGCTTATGTTTGGGATGGGACAAGATGGATAGTGACAGATAACATTGGACGGGTGTGGGATACTGCGCCTACTGACGCTAGAAGGCCTTACGATATCGCCTATGAATCAGTTTCTGGACAGGCATTGCTTGTTTATGGAACAACTGTTGCAGGTGGTGCTAATGATTTAGCTTATAGAACTTGGACTTTTGGGAAAGGGTGGAGTTCGGAGCAGTATTATGATGATAAGGGGCACGAAACAAAAATCACAGTTACGTTTGTTGTTTTAGCTTCCGACCCAAATACCGATAAAATAGGAATGGCATATATCGACAGCACAAACAGTGATGCCAACGCTGTTATTTGGGATGGCACATCATGGAGCAACTTTGTTGAAATAAGTGGAACAGTTGCAATGACAACGGCAGAATGTATAGCAATAGCCTCTGAAAGTGTAAGCGGAGCATTTATGGCTGTTGCAGGGGAAGGACAATTCATTAAATGGACGAGGTTTACAACCTCGTGGAGTCCTGTAAGTATTTTTGACATAAATAGCGGTGCAACGGGCGCAATGAATTGGCTAAAGTTAGCCAGCGCACAAGACAATAGGCTTTTTCTCACAAGTGTAGACGGGTCAAGAGACCTTTGCACTGCTGTTTGGGACACTAATTCGATGGGTAATAGACAATGGCAAACAGTTGCAGAACCAGCTGGTTCAATGACCGCTAGTGCATCTGTTACTTCAATGCGCTTTACTGCACAAGCTTCTAAATCCGTTACAAACATCCTAGTTTTTGTACATACAGTGGTTAACTCACCAGCTTATAGGTTTGGGATAGAAACCAGTACCGCAACATACCTGCCTAGTGGAACCTATGTCGGAGGAACCTATGCGGTCGCAACACCTACAGCAACAGGCTGGTTGAATCTTACTTTGCCTTTACCTGCGCCATTAACTGCAGGAACAGTATACCATGTAACCGTTAGGTATAATAGTGGAACAATAGGCCCCTCAAACTACATTGCGATACGCAGGATGGGACCTGTCATGAATAATTTTCGTCCAAAAGAAAACACCATTGACCCATGGTTAAACACTATTTTTGGAACAATCATCCAAAATCGTGACCCAGTTTTTGTTTTAAGGTACAGCGATGGAACCTATGAAGCCATGCCATACGATACAGCTACAACACATAATATTTTTGGAGCAAACTGGTTTTCGCAAAAGTGGACACAGATTGGCTCGCAGACAGTGTTCGGTGTAAATCTTCCATTAGTTAAAACCGGAATGCCGTCAGACAACCTTTACATTGTTCTACGTGATGAGACAGATTCTCAAGATGTTGCAACAATAACAGTTCCTCAAGCAGATATTACGACAACTCTACAATGGTATGAAAAACATTTTGACTCTCCTGTCACTTTGGTAAATGGAAAAGTGTATAGGCTAATTCTTCGCTCGCCTAGCTCCACTTCATCAGCCTACTTCACTTGTTGTAGCCTTTCAACATTGCTAGACGGCGAGCTTACTTACGGCGGAACAAACAGCGTCTACAGTGCATCCATTAACAGTGGTTCAAGCTGGACAGACGTTGCCACACGAGATTTAACCTACATCTTACTTTCAAACAGCGGAGCGATGGGTTGGATTCCTCATCCACCATGGGATGCTGACGTTGACACTCACGCTCAAAGATGTGCAGACTTTGCGTGGGAGTACCGTTCTTTGCCAACGTTCAGAAATCAAGGTTTGCTTGTGTATGGGACACTAGCAGGCCAAATTACATGGCGAAGGTTTCGAGCACCAAATTACATGACGGAGGCAACGAGTCTAACAATGGGCTCAAATGCACATCCCTGGGTTCAGCTAAAAAGTAATCCCAGAGATATAAGTGGAGACGTCAAGATTTTAGGTGCAGTAATGGAGAACACAGTGTTTAAAATTGGAGCAATAAGATGGGATGGAGCGACTTTCACAATTATTGGAACAGATACAATCTCATCTGGCACAACAGTCATAACCTATGAATGTTTTGAAATTGAATATGAGAATTTTGGTCCTCCTTCAGAGTTTACAAGTGAAGTAGAGTTTGCAGGAGCATCAAATATGGAAGAGTGGACACACCTTACTTGGACAATAGACAGCTGTTTAACAGCGGAAGGC
>WUQU01000139.1 GCA_009889605.1 Candidatus Bathyarchaeota archaeon
GCGTAATTATGTTTTGAAGTTTCGCTCATGTTGGACTTTGCTAGGAACTCTTTGACTGTTTCAGGCTCTAAGAGGTCGGTTTTCTTAGCTAGATACTCAAGCTTCTGCTTGTAGTCTTTGATTGTAAAGGCAGACCTGCCCATTTTTTGAAGATACCATAGGAATTGGAAGATTTTTCCTTTAACGTCAAAGCTTGCTTCTGTGGCTCCCGCTTCCTGCTTTTCTGTCTGCCTTTTGGCTTCCACCAAAAGCTTGACCGCCTTTTGGTGTGCATCACCATCACTTTTTGTGACGGAGCCGTTATATGGTTTTCTGGTTTGGCTGAAGCGGTAACTGCATTTCCTGCATAGGTACCGTTGTATGCTTGAGCCGTCTTCTAAATAGCGATAACCGTCTTTGTAGAGAAGCGTTGAGCCGCATTGGGGGCAGCGAAGCATTGGCGTTTATGCCTCTCGCTTTTTCCTTCCCACTGTGGAGCCGTTTTTAAAGGTCCAGTAGAACCAGCCGTTTCTAGTGAGCTTGCCATTATGCTGGGCTAAATCCTTCAGCAAAGCCTTAAACTCTGGATTGTTAAAGTCTTCGCTCTTCTCAAACTCGCCTTTAACGCCTTGGGTTTTCTGCCATTTTATTTTGTCCGGGTTCCATGAAAATATAGGCTTCTCCTCAGCAATTCCAACGAGCTTAGCTATCTGCATTTTCATTTTAGCAACCGAAGCCTCTAAACCGTCCAAGAAATCACAGAAATCCTCAAGGAAAATTTCAAAATCTTCCACTTTCATTTAACCCACTCCCATAAGCCAAAGGCATCTCTGAAAACTCTGCCTTCGTCTACCCATGTTTGAAACAACTTTTCGGCTTCTTCATAGTCGCATTGCCTAAGCTGTGCTATCAGATTGATGGCTCTATGTTCATAGAAGGGTTCGGTAAGCTTTTTACGCAAAACCTCGTATATTTCAAGAATGGAGATATTTTGTTTTCCAGTTGGGGGTGAAAATGTTTCTGCGGGCATTGTTGTTTCAAACGTCGATAGAGAATTTTTCACCCAACTCTCAAAAACAAAATATCTAGGCATGCGCTTGTCGTTCAAATCCGGTTTAGAATGCAGTAACCCCACAGATTCCAGCGTTTTCAAAATCTTCCTAGCCGAATCATAACCCTAAGGGTTTAAAGAACTCCCTATAGTACGCACTTTGAAACTCCAATATGGTTAAGCCACCATCATTAAAGTATGGTTTGATTTTCTCATAAACGCTGAAAAGTTCAGGGAATAAACCAATCTCGTTAGCTTTTGAGACCGCGTAATAAAGTCTAAAGCCTGCCTCAATATCATCATCGTTAACAATTATGGTGTCGCCTTCGCGTTTGCGGTACATAAAATTAAGCATGGCATGAGCCTTAATGATCGCTAACAGCCTGCTTATGTCTCTTTGATGTCTTGGAATCAAATACTTATGATCTTCAAGAAACTGAATGTATATTTGGCTACGTTTCTCTTCTGGAATTTTTACATATTTTATTCTCGCAGCCTTAATACGCTCAACGCGTTGTTTTAAGGATAGCCTTTGCGGGTCTTCTGCCATGCGCTTATAAAAGGCTTCTCGATCCGACTCTCTTTCGATTTTTAAAGCGAGGCTTTCCCTTAGTTTCTCTTGGCTTATTTCTGGGCTTAACAGTAGTAGTCTTGTTTTCTCTTGCTCCGCAATGCTAAATTTAGCTGAACAGAAAATAACCGTGGGGAAACCTCTGATAATGACGGTTTTTGTTCTCAGTCCTCTTTTTTCACGTTATCTGTTATTTTAACCACTATTTCTCTGTCGTCGTGAGATAGTAGGCTTCTAAGCCTCTGTAAAAGCATGTCATGTGGCATATCAAGAAAAATGACAATTTTCTGGTGCAAATTCACGAGGTAGTAGCTACCTTTTAGAAGTTCCTTCCACTTGCGCATTTCACGCCTATAAGTTGCTTCTAACTCTTCTTTAGAAACGCTGCCTTTCTCAACTTCCAAATCCTCCTTTATGGCTACTTTATTTGGTTTCATTTCGAAGTTAACGGGTATTCCCTCTTTGTGCATCAAAACCCCATAATCGTGAAAGAAAGCTGTGGGAGAGGCGTAACCAAGCTTAATGATATCTTCGCTTGGAAAGTACCAGCTTAACTCTAATGGAATGTAACTTTTACCTGTACTCGATTCATCTAGAAAGCCTAAGTTAATTTGGTCTTCCTCAGTATATGTCAAAAGCATTGTCAGGAAGGTTATTGCCTTGTTTTCATCATCATGCTTTACAGTACTTCCAAGAATGTTAATGAGATCGTCGACTGTTAAAGGCTTAATCGCCTGTTCTTCACTAATAAAAATCGACGTTTTATTTTTCACCTTGGATGGCAACCCCCAGTTCCTCGAGGAGTCTACGAACAGCGTCGCGCACTAAATCGGACTTGCTTATGTGCAAGTCTATTTTTACCGCTTTTTCAACAGCTTCATCAAGAGCCTTCGGTACAAGTATGTTCCAGTATGCCAGATCCTTACGCTTCCCCATTTTATACACCCCCTTGAACAACAATTAAATATCCGCTACACATTCCCCAGATTTTGGGGAAAAATGGGACGCGATAGCGCAAGCGCGAAAATGATAGACAAAGTTGAGGAATGCATCTGCAAAAATTTCAACAAACCGGAACTCGTAAACCCTTCAAGAATCGAAAGACGCTGTGATATAGACCATAATCAAGCCCACGCAGCACTTCAATCAATAGCCCCACATCCCGGTAAGCCTGGACACTGGAAAATTTGCGAGGGAAAACACGACTTAATAAGAACCACGGCTTACAAGCCTGAATGGTGGTACGCCTGCAACTATTCTGAAACCACACATAAATCCAAATATTTTGAAGAGAGGATACTTGAAGATTTTGCCACTTCCCCTCAACTTCAGTTGGATCGTATTCTTTTGGCAACGACCTCATGCTGACAACATCCCAAACATTTTTGACTCTAGGAAAAATAAATATACAACTAAAAAAGCCTTCTGGAATTCACTTATAGCGTGCTCTCCTTTGAGAAAATTTTTCAAGTTGATAATTATTCTTTGACTAAAGCCATATAGAAAAATGGGTTTAGAGCTTTCTATGGTGTTAGGCGGTTTTTCCAGATCTCTAACCATGGATACATCAATGATATTGATTACGTTGTAGGGTTCGGCTATGTCTGCTATTGGATTCCAGTTGAGGTCTCCGGGTTTAGATCCGAAGCGCATGCTACAATTGTTATGCCATTATGTTTACGTATCCGTCTTTGTAAAGAGCATCTTATTCTAAATGGTAGGAAAGCTAATAAAAAGTCCACATATATTTTGAGAACACTTTTATACAACTTTTAAACATTTACTTCAGAAGGTTTGGGGGAGCTGGGCGGTGACCCGGCTGAGAGGACGGCTAAGCGCCGTCGACCCTTTGAACCTGATCCGGGTAATGCCGGCGGAGGGAAAACGGAGTTGAACAGAAGTGCTTTCAAATTCTCTAAACAGATAATAATAGTCTATTCCGGTTTTTGGAGGGTTTTAATTGGCAACACAGATTGAGGCAGCTAGAAGTGGGCAGATAACAGAGGAGATGCGGATAGTCGCCAAGGATGAAGGCGAATCACCCCAAGCCCTTTGTCAGCGCATAGCCCAAGGCACTGTTATAATAACCCGCAACATTCAAAGGGAAAAAGTTCATCCGATTGGGATTGGCAAAGGTTTGCGAACGAAGGTTAACGCCAACGTCGGCACAAGTCCAGACCTATGCGACCTAAAGTTGGAGATTAGGAAGGCTAAAGTTGCCGTCAGGTATGGCGCCGACACCATTATGGATTTAAGCACTGCTGGCGACTTGGATGAAATAAGAAGAGCCATAATTAGGGCTGTGAATGTGCCCATCGGAACGGTGCCAATTTATCAAGCAGCCATAGAAGCCGCGAAAAAGAGAGGCGCAATAATCCACATGAGGGAAGATGACATATTTAACACAGTAGAGAGACACGCCAAGGACGGCGTTGACTTCATGACTGTGCACTGTGGTGTCACGCAGCAAATCGTCAAAAAACTGGCGAAGCATCCTAGGCTTATGGGAGTTGTGAGCCGTGGTGGAACATTCCTAGCCGCATGGGTACTTCACCACAACAGGGAAAACCCATTGTACGCCAACTATGACTATCTTCTGGAAATAGCCAAAAAATACGATTTCGCCTTAAGCCTAGGAGACGGTTTAAGGCCTGGCTGCATATTCGACTCCACAGATTGGGCTCAAATCCAAGAACTGCTCACGATTGGAGAACTTGTTGAGAGGGCTAGAGCGGCTAACGTGCAAGTTATGGTTGAGGGACCCGGCCACCTGCCACTAAACCATGTAGCTGAAAATGTACAGCTTGAAAACTCCATTTGTAAAGATGCCCATTTCTATGTGCTTGGTCCTGTTGTCACCGAGATAACGTCTGGATACGACCATATTGTTGGAGCAATAGGTGGAGCGTTGGCCGGTCTTGCGGGCGCCGACTTTCTATGCTACTTGACGCCCGCAGAACACCTAGGCTTGCCAAGCCTGGAAGACGTTAAAGAAGGTGTAATAGCCACAAAAATTGCAGCTCACGCCGCGGACATTGCGAAGCTTGGAGCAAAAGCCGCGGCACAAGATTTAGCCATGGCGAGAGCTAGGGCAAACCTTGACTGGAAGGAGCAGTTTGAAAACGCCATAGACCCGGGAAAAGCAAAAAGGGTTCATGAAAGGGTAAGGCCTAAAAGCCCGGAAACGTGCTCCATGTGCTCAGAATACTGTGCCATAAAAATTTTAAAGGAAGCTTTAAAGGCGGAGGGGCAATGCCTATGAAAAGCCGAATTCCAGTGGCAATAACAATCGCTGGAAGCGACTCCGGAGGCGGCGCTGGAATCCAAGCGGACCTAAAAACTTTTGCGGTTCTGGGCGTTCATGGAACAACCGCCATCACATCCGTCACAGCCCAGAACACTTATTCGGTAAGGGCTGTCCAAGACTTGAAGCCAGAAATTGTCAGCGAGCAGATAAGGGCTGTCGCCGAAGATTTCGGCATTGACGCTGGAAAAACAGGCATGCTCCACACAGAGGAAATCCTAAAGGCTGTGGCTTCTGAAGTTTCCCGGTACAGTTTTCCACTGGTTGTAGACCCAGTGATGGTGGCGAAGTCTGGCGCGCCTCTGCTAAAGCCTAAAGCCATCAACGCCTTGAAAAAGCATTTGCTTCCCTTGGCAACTGTTGTTACTCCTAATAAGTTCGAGGCTGAGATGCTTTCAGGTACGAAGATAAAAAGCCTAGGGGAGGCTGAGGCTGCCGCCGAGAAAATCTCAAAGATGGGACCAGAGGCGGTTGTGGTTAAGGGCGGGCATATGGAAGGCGTAGAGGTAACAGACATCCTCTATTATAAGGGAAGGTTTTGGAAGTTCACATCTTTTAGACTGGACACAAAAACTACGCATGGAACTGGATGCAGCTTTTCAGCGGCCATAGCGGCCGGACTTGCCCAAAAATTGGAGGTTCCGGAAGCTGTTAAAAATGCCAAGAATTTTGTGACTTTAAGCATAAGGTTCGGCTTAAATATTGGAAAAGGCTACGGCCCAGTTAATCCCATGGCTTATCTTTATCGCGAAGCCTCCAAGTATCAGGTTTTGCTCAATTTGGAAGAAGCTAAAAACCTTCTGGAAAGACGTCCAGAAGTTGCAGAGTTCGTGCCAGAAGTGGGCATGAATGTTGCCATGGCCGCCATGTATGCCGAAAGCGTCGATGATGTTGCTGCCATAGACGGGAGAATTGTTAGAACATTGAGCGGTGTTAGGGCTACTGGAAACTCGAGATTTGGGTGCTCCCGCCACTTAGCCAAGTATCTGGTTGAAGTTGTCAGACATGATGAGAATAAGAGGGCGGCGATAAACTTGAGGTTTTCAGAGGAAACCCTCAAAATCTTAGAGAAGCGGGATTTAATCATATCTTTCTATGATCGTGCAAAGGAGCCTGAAGAAATCAAGAGAGTTGAGGGTATGACCGTACCCTGGGGCGTGAGGGAGGCGATAAAAAATGTTGGAAGAGTGCCAGATGTCATTTATCATAGAGGCGACGTTGGAAAGGAACCTATGATAGTTATTTTTGGAAGGGATGCCGTGTCATTGGCGAATCTGCTCATAGAAATCGCTGGGGAGAAGAAGGATGATGTGTAGGTTATATTTGGCGTTTAAGCCAGTTTCTAGCCCATTTCCTCAAGCACTCTTCAGAGCAGAAAACATAAAGTTTATTAACACAGCATGTTTTGCGCACGACTGGTTTTCCGGTTATAACTTTTCCGCAGACTTGGCATCGCATATTCGGCTACCTAACGAGGAAATGGTTTTAAGCGGTATAAAGCTCTTACTAAGGGTTAGAGGAATAGTCGATGGCTGAAAAGATAAGGGAAGTTGAAGAGGAAGTTATAACAAGGGCGATAATTCAGAAGGCTATGGAAGACTGGATAAACATAGCTGAAACAGACATCGTCGTCGTTGGAGCCGGGCCCTCTGGCTTGACAGCGGCCAGACACTTGGCGAAGGCTGGGCTTAAAACAGTTGTTTTTGAGAGGAAACTCTCTTTCGGCGGGGGAATAGGCGGTGGGGGAATGCAGCTCCACAAGATTGTTGTGCAAACGCCGGCGGACAAGATTCTTAGGGATGTGGGCTGCAAGCTTGAACCCTTAGAGAAGGGGCTTTTCATTGTGGATACGGCTGATATGATAGCTAAGCTGGCTTGTGGAGCTATCGACGCCGGAGCAAAAATAATTTTGGGCGTGACA
>WUQU01000140.1 GCA_009889605.1 Candidatus Bathyarchaeota archaeon
GCTTACAATAGTTGAGGAGAGCGTGTGAAGAGTTAAAGTTTTCTTTGCCTATTTCACGTACTTCTTTGGATTCTGCTTGAAGGCTTCCTCGCAGGCTTTAGAGCAGAAGTATATTATGCGGCCTTCATGCTCAATTTTGCTGTAAGCTGTTTCAGGGTCTATTTTCATTCCGCAAACTGGATCTGTAACCATACGTTTTTTCGCTGTGATTTTCGCTGCTTCGGGCTCGTATTTCCGTAAAGTTTGGCTGTTGAAAGCAACTATAACTGTGCTTAAAGACATTATTAACGCGCCAACGGCTGCTGGCAAGCTTATGCCAAAACCGGATAAAACTCCTGCCGCCAAAGGTATTGTTATGATGTTGTATCCGGCTGCCCACCAAAGGTTTTGAGCCATTTTCGCGTATGTTTTGCGGGAAATATCTATAACTTTCACCACGTCTCTTGGGTCGTTTTTGACTAGGATTATGTCGGCGCTTTCTATGGCTACGTCTGTTCCAGCGCCTATGGCTATGCCCACGTCTGCGGTGACGAGCGCGGGGGCATCGTTTACGCCGTCGCCGACCATAGCGATTTTAAGGCCTTCCTGTTTGAGGAGCCTTATCTTCTCTGCCTTTTTATCTGGCAGGACACGTGCAAAATAGTTGTCTACGCCTAGTTCTTTTGCAACCCACTTGGCAACCTCTTCGGAGTCGCCTGTGAGCATGTAAACTTTTACACCATTTTCTTTCAACTGCTTGACCGCCTCATAAGATTCTTTTCTTATGCTGTCAGCCAAAGCGAAAGCGCCGGCAAGTTTTCCGTCTACAACTGTGAAAACCACTGTTTTGCCCTGTTCCTGCAGCTCCTTTATTTTTGGATTGGCGACCTCAATTTTCAAGTCTTCCAGAAGATTTAAACTTCCAACGTAAACCTCTCTTTTTCCCACCTTTCCATACGCGCCTCTCCCAGGTAAAGCCTTAAACTCTTTGGCTTCGGGGATCTTTACGCCCTTAGTTTTTGCATGTTCTACTATGGCTTTTGCTATAACATGTTCAGAGTTAAGCTCAACGCTTGCAGTTGACCGCAGAAGCTCTTTTTCCGAGATTAAGGCGACAGTGTCGCTTACGCCAAATTTGCCCACGGTTAAAGTGCCCGTTTTGTCAAAGACAACAGCGTCTACATCCTTAACCATTTCGAAGGCGCGTCTATCCATTATGAGGATTCCGCTTTTGGCGGTGATGGACGTGGAAAAAGCCACAACTAAGGGTATCGCCAAACCCAAAGCATGGGGACAAGCAATCACAAGCACTGTGACGGTGCGTTCAAGGGCAACATCTGAAGTGGCAAAAAACGACCATGCCACGAAGGCTAATATTCCAACGCCAAGAGCCACATAGAACAGAAGTGCCGCAGCCTTGTTTGCTAAATCCTGTGTCCGCGACTTGCTTTCCTGCGCTTGCCTCACAAGTTTTATGACTTGAGCCAGATAGGTTTCTTCGCCTGTTCGCTCTATTAGCACTTTTAAAATGCCTTCGCCGTTTATGGCGCCGCCTACAACCTTATCCTCAGCTTTTTTATTGATGGGTGTTGACTCGCCTGTCAAAAGGGCTTCGTTAACAAAGGATTCGCCTTCAACAACTATTCCGTCGGAAGGA
>WUQU01000141.1 GCA_009889605.1 Candidatus Bathyarchaeota archaeon
GGGGCCGGTAGTCTAGCTCGGTTAGGACATCCGCTTGACGTGCGGAAGGTCGCCGGTTCAAATCCGGTCCGGCCCATTTAGTGTTTTTGTGTCGTGCGTTTATACGAAAAGGAAAAGGTTTATTAAATATTAATATTAACCATATTCGCGGGTTGTATAAAATGACCAACTCCTTGACATTAATAAAGTATGACGACGAGCGCTATTTTCTCAGAGAAAAACGAGGCGACTTGATATGCACCGAGTGTGGAGAAAGCTTTCTAAAGCCAATTTTGGCAAGCGTTTCTTCAGGCGATGTTCTGGAAACATATTACGCGTGCCCCTGCTGTTTGGCTAAAGTTAAAGAAATAGAGCCTCCAAAACGTGAAGAAAAAGAAAAGACCATGCAAGAACCAAAAAGCATTGAAAGCCATGCGGCGAAAAGCGTTGAATGCAAACATTATCTAGGATATTTGAAGAAGAAGCATCCAAAAAACACGCCTATATCTGATGAGTGTTTAACATGTGACAGAATGATTGAATGTTTACTGTAGCGCGGAGAAATCAGCGCTAGTTTTTTAACATATTCTGGTTAAGATACTGGTAAGCATGTTTAGAGAGGCTGATCTTTGCTTCCTATAAAGGATTTAAACCGTCCCTTGAGAGCGCCGCATGTAAACCGTATTCTGTTAATTGTGAACATTGTTATATTTGCGGTTTATTGGTTTTCTGATAACGGAATTTTTCTATCTCCTGGAATTGCAGAAGTTATTGCAGAGGCTTTCGTCATGGTTCCACAGGAGGTTCTCCATGGGCAAAGGCTCTATACATTGATAACTTCGATGTTTATGCATGCCAGTTGGCTTCACTTGTTTGGAAATATGATTTTCCTCTACATTTTTGGAGACAATATTGAAGACATTTTTGGGCATGGAAGCTACCTGCTTTTTTACATTTTTTCTGGGTTGGCTGCTGCTTTCACCCATATTTTGAGTATACTTTTTGCTCCCATGCTGAGTGAATTGTTAGGCATACCCTTTTTTGCCAGTTTAGAAGACGGCGTGGTTGGCGCTTCTGGAGCTATTTCTGGAGTTTTAGGCGCCTATCTTGTGCTTTACCCAAAGGCTAAAATTCTAACCCTAGTAACTTATTTCATATTGCCGATTCCCGCAATTATTTTTCTAGGCGTATGGTTTCTCCTACAATGGCTTTATATGCTCTTCGATGTTTCTGGAGGGGTTGCTTACTGGGTGCACATCGGCGGATTTGTTGTTGGAATAATTTTGGCTTTGGCTTTCGGGTTGGGAAAAAAGAAGGCAAGAAAAGCGTATCTCCGTTGATTTAAGCTTTGCTTGTAAAAGAAGGGGTCTGTCCGTCATGCTTCCTCATCTGCATAAGTTCAGACTGGGACGGCTACATCATCCCCCAAAATATTAAATGTCTTCCTGCTTTTAAACGGATTGCTGCCAAATAGCTAACTTTTAATTTTCCCGCAGAGGGCTCTTAAAGTGCCTGAAACCGCCATCACGTGTATGGCTGCGGGTTCAGCAGCTATTTTTGTTATAGAAGCCAATGCTGCCCTAATCTTGTCAACCTCAGTATGTGCCACACGTATTATTGCGACTTTATCTTCCTCGTTATAGTCGATAAGCGTTAACCCTGTCTTGCTTGCGCCGTATTCCCCGAAAAGCCTTAGAAAAGCCTCCCAAACTGCGTCCATCAAATCCTTTGAGCTTAACTCTGCTTTATACTCAATTTTTAATGCTAGATAGCGACGTTTTATTTTTATGGGCAATCTTTTCCCCTTCTTATTATGCGGATTCCAGGAGCCACAAATTCTGCGCTGAGTTTTTCCATGTTTCTTTTAACTATGGCTAATGGATTTTTTGAAACCGCTTCTATGGCTGAAGCCTTGTCCATGTCAAAAAGCACTGTTACGGCGGCCATTTCCAAAGGTTTTCGCAGAGTCCACTCGTCTGTGGCTCCGCTTGAAACAACAATTGGCACATTAAAATGTTTGGCGATAAAGGTTTCCCTTCTTAGCGTCGATAGAAGCCTAACTCTCGCCGGGCCATCCAGCGTAAGTAAGGGTTTGATGTCTATTTCCATTGCGGCTAAACTTTTCGAGGCCAGTTCTGCCTCTGCCTTGTCAAAAAATCTTCTGCGAAAATCGGCAGCGGGAAAATTTAAAAGGTCTACCCGGCGGTCTTTCGCTGCTTGTCTAGCAACAACCTTCGATTCGCACATCACTGCGATTACTTCAAATTTTCTCCTAAACTTTCTCAGGAACTGAACAAGCTCTCCGGCTGTTTTTGGTTTTAGGTCTACACGTGATGCAAAGTCTATTGCTGCTTCTTTGCAGATGCATCGCAGTTGCGCAGCATAGTTCTCAGTGGACACCGGAGGCAAGGAAACCGCTATTAGCCTATAGCCCAACTCCGCAGCCTTCATAACCATTCGTCTGGTATGCTCCATATCCGCCAACTTTGGTTTCAAGTGTAAGTCTGCAAAAATTCTCTTCATGGAATTATCCCGAAGCTTCTGCAAACTTCCACAATCTCTTTAGGGTTAGATTTCTTGAAATGTATGCGGAAATGTATCGGGTCTGCTGCGCTAAGTTTAACCTCATTTAAAAAGGCAGATTGCTTGTCAAGCCTTATGTAAAGGCATCCCTTTTCAAGGTGCTGTCCAATCTCGCTGCTTAAAACTTCCTTGTCTAAAACGCCTAGTCTAGAGGCGAAATTTTCAAAAAAAGCTTTTATGTGGTTTTTATCTTTAATTTTGGTTTCAAAAAGGGTTATAGGGTTTCCATGATGCCCAGTCAAGTTTACCTTCTTAAACACAAGATCCATGGAGATTTTTGATGGAAGTGTTTTGCGCACTGCTGATAACACTTTTTCCTCGTCTTCGGTTGCGTGAGCGAACACCCTAACGTCAATGTGGGTTACCGGAACTTTAGAAGACAAAGCATCATCATCAACACTATTTTTGTTCCTTTCCCCTTTTAGGTTTTCTTCCTTTCACCTTGGACTCTGAAGAACCCCTTTTAGTTTCTAAAAGATCTTTTAGAGCTTTAACGTTTCCTTCGTGGGTAGTTCTTCGCCGAGGGTCAACGGGAACCCCCAGTTTCAAGGCTTCTCCAACGCTTAGCTTTGCCTCTTTTAACTCGCCAAGACTGAAACCTTTCCCGATGCGCTGTTTTCCACCTTTCTTAAACACCACTGGGCTTATAGTCCTCATAATGATGCTATTCTCCTGCTGCTGCTTTTCTGCTAGGTCTAGCCTTTTCCGCTCCACGTCCCTTGTTCCTCAGGCCTCTGACCTTTTTGCCCGCGCTGGTTAAGCCTCTAAAAGCTCTTCCACTGTGCTGTTTTTGGCATATCCAGTTTATGTCCTTGTCTGATTTTATTGCAGGATGCGCCTTGTCAACCATTATTACTTCGAACCATTTAAACCGGCCGTCTTCGCCTACCCAGTAAGAGTTTAAAACTTCCATGTTTGGAAACTTTCTGGCAGCCCGTTCTTCCGCTATAAACCGGAGACTTTTAGCTGGCTTATACTTGTTTACACCCATTCTTTTCGGTCTTCTTCCAGCCTTCGGACGCTGCTTTCGTAAGCCTCCCCGTCTAACTCTGACGCGGACAACAATAAAACCCTGCTTTGCCTTGTACCCAAGTTTTCTTGCTCTGTCCAAACGGGTTGGTTTTTCAACACGAACTACTGTTGGCTGTTTTCGCCATTCCACAAGCCTTTGACGCATTAACTCATCTACGAAGGATTTCTCTGGTTTTTTCCAAGCCTCAGCAATGTATTTGTACGCCATTTTTTCCACCTCACTTTTAGTTTACGGTTCAACCTTCCGGTTACATCCCAGCGGATTCAATCCGCCGTCAGCCTTCAATGATTGCATTAACCGGTAAAATAAACTTTTCCAAAATCACCGTGGTAATTTTCCTTTGTTTTCGAGTTTTGCCTTTTTTACAAAAAAATAGCCCCTTTGGTTTTCCCATTTTTTCTCAGCTTCAACAATTGTTATTTTCTTTCTGAAAAATGGGGCGTCGAGCACTAGGGTTTCATATTCGCCTCCTTCACCTACAAGCGATACGCCATATCGTCTATTCAGCTCTTTTAGGGCGTTAACGGTTTCTTCGTCAATTTTTCTCCCAAGCCATTCTGCACTAAAGCCATACGCGTAAACGCCTGTTATAATAACCTCGAATTTTAGGTCTAAAATTTCTCTTAGAATGTTTTGCGGGTTTTCCTGCCAAAGAGGAGTAATACACTTAAGTTTTAATTGTTTGCAGATTTGTTCTATTCTTGTTTTTTGGTAGGTGGATGATATTGCTCCGGAAACCACGCCTTCCACATCAAGTTTTTCAATTAAATGTTTTAAGTCTTCTACTTCGAGTTCCTTCATTCCGGAAGTTTCAGCTTTCACGAGGGGGATTTCAAAAGCTTCGGCAAATAAGTCGATTAAGTGAATGTTTGGATAATGGAACATGTAGCTGTCTTCTCTCGCCGGAATCATACACGCCAAAAAGGCTACCTCGTAACCATCGCTTAACACTCTGTAAAGCGCAAGAGTGGAATCCTTCCCGCCTGTAGCCAAAACCGCAACTCGCATGGTATCTACTCTAAAAGTTTTGACCTTGCCTCCTTAAAAAGTGCCTCTGTCTCCTTTTGCCACCTTTCAAAGCCTTCAGGAGTTTTCGGGTAATTTTTGTAGTGGGCCTTAACCTTGTTCATTAGGTTAACTGTAACCCTCAACTTGTTTAGAAACTGGATCCTCCGCAATCCTTTGAAAACCCTTTTAGCAGTTTCAGTTATGTTTAAGTGGAATTTCTCGCCTAAGCCAGCCTTTAAAACATCTTCTTCCGTCAACAGCTCATATTTCATTCCATAATTCAAGTCTTCGTCGCTGCATTTTAAAAGCAAAAACCTGAAAACGTCGAGTCCTGCTTGTTTTGTTCCATAGCTCTCCATGTATTTGAGGTTGTAAGGCCATAGGGATTCTTGGCTTACATCGCCTTTTTCTAAGGCTTCAACTATTGTTTTTCCAGCTAAATGTCCACTTAGCATCGAAGGCCCTATACCGCCTCCGTGAATTGGATTTACTAGGCACGCTGCGTCTCCCGTGATTAGAACCCCGTTTCCAACCATGTTGTCTAAGGGCCTACGGGTGGGATCATACCATGCTCCAGCGTTTAGAAGTAGTGAGCCTTCGAAAAGGGGTTTGGTTAAAATGTGAGTGTAAAACTGGTTTTTGGGGTTTGGAAAGTTGTCTTGCATGCAAACGCCTAGGCCAGCGTTAACCTTTGCTCCGCCTTTATAGAAAATCCATGTGTAACCTCCAGGAGTTACTTTTTGGTTCAAATAAATCTCACAGTAGTCTGTGCTTCCAGTTTCCTGTTTAAGCTGCCTTATTTCCCTATAACAAGCCTCCACATCCTCGTTGGAAATCTCGTTCTCTATCTTCATAACCTTCGGAAGTTTCAGTCTAACCACCGCTAAAAAGCCGCTGGCATCCACTACAACTTTTCCGTTGAGCTGAATCTTTTCGCCAGTTTTCATGTTTTTGGCTGAAATTCCAGTTACAAAATTTTTTTCAAATAAAGGTTCTAGGCACTGGGTGGAATCAAACAAAACTGCGCCTTCGTCTAGTGCCATTCTCAGAAGCCACTGCCCAAAAAGCCGCCTATTCAACAAATAACCGGAAAAGTCCTCGTGTTTCACGGTGAAAACTGTTTCTAAATCAGGCGAGTAAATCTTAACTCCTTCAATTTTTGTTTCCAACTCGCCGTGGTTTGGCTTTTTTAAGCCAAGGGTCTTTAAATGGTGTTCTCCTAAGGCGTCTCCGCAGACTTTTTCTCCAATATCCTTCTGATTTTTTCTTTCAACCAAACAGACTTTTAAGCCAGCTTCCGCTGCGGTTTTTGCGGCTAAACAGCCGGCTGTTCCAGCCCCAACGACTATAACGTCGAACTTCATGGATCTCCCAGCTAGTATACTTTCTATACCTTGTTGTATAAGTAAATCTTTATAAACCTTGAAGTAGGCTCATTCACACTTGGTGTGGCCAAATAAATCACAAATTGATCCTAGGCAGCGAACTTCGCAAACTTATAGAGGCGCGGATGGAACGCACCCTCAAAGGGGTAGAGGAAACGCTTCAAAACGTATTGGAAAGTCAGAACATAACTTTTGAAGACTTAAAAGGCGACCTAAAAAGCCTTGAAGAAAGCTTTAACATGTTATCCCAAAAATGGAACCTTCAAATAATTTACACGCTTTTCTTAAAAAACACGGTCACTTTCAGCGAGTTGAAGAAAATTTTAGGTGTAAACTCTCGCACTTTGTCAGACAAACTAAAGAACCTAAAAAGCCACGGCTACATAGATAGAATTGTGGAAACCGGACCGCCTCTTCGAGTGGAGTATGCGCTTACGGCGAAGGGGAAAAACACGGTGCTTATGGCGTTACCACTGCTTTACTATCTAAGCAGCTTAGCATCGCTTTAAATCAGCCGCCGCAAACTTGGGTTAGGCAGTCCTATTCTTTTTGTCTTTTTATGGGCAGCGCCAAAGCAGTTGTCTCTTTTGGAGTGTCAAACACCATGCATGTTAATGTTTTCTCTACACCTTTGACAGTTCTCAGTTTATCAACTACAAATTTTCCGACACTGTCCACATCTTTTTCCTTAACCTTAATTAGAATATCCCAGTCTCCGGATATTATGTGAACCTCTTGAACTTCGGGGAATTTTGCTATTTGCTCAGCTATAAGCCTCTGGGATAAGGCCTCCTCATTTTTTCCCGTTCTATAGGAAAACGACGCAAGAATGAAGGCTGTCACCCCAAAGTTTAGCTTTTTAGAATCCAGAATAGCCCTGTACTCTTTTATTATTCCTTGTTGTTCCATTCTTTTTATTTTTGCAAAGACTGTCGTTATGGGCGCGTCGATTTTTTTAGCAATCTCTCTGGCGGTTAGTTTGCAGTCCTTTTGCAGTAAGGATAAAATTGCCATGTCTTTTTCATCAAGTTTCATATCGTAAAATTAACAATTTTTTACCTTAAAAACTTTGCTTTTTCAGATAAAATACGAAATTTTTTATAAAAAATTTATAAATTCGTTTATTTTATGGGTAAAGCTACTCAGCCTAGCTAAATAAAACGGATGGCGAAACCCTTGAAACCTTTGGAAAGTTTAGCCCTTGAGAAACTCAGTGAAGAAAGCTTGCCAAAACCTTTAGACGAGCTTTCAGACGCTGAACTGGAAAACAAAAAGTTGGTTGGCCGCGTCACAACCTATGTGCTGAAATACCTTTCAAACAAATTCGTTGATAATGGTTTTGAGTGGCTTCTCCCTGTTGTCTTTTCCAAGTCAACCGACCCTTTATGGCCAGACCCCGGGGCTTCTATTGACAAAAAAGTTGAATGCGAAATCTACGGGGAGACTGTTAAAACGACGTCTAGCATGATAGTTCACAAGATGGTTGCATGCTCCCTAGCGTATCCAAAACTGTTCACTTTCTCGCCTAACATCAGAATTGAAAAGAGGGAAAGAGCATATACGGGAATCCACGCCTATGAGTTCACCCAGCTGGACTTCGAGGTAAGATATGCATCCGCGCAAGACATAAGAAGCCTCGTTGAAAAAATATTAAGTGGGCTGATAGAAGGCTTAAAGAAAGACTTACGGGAAGAACTCGTGGCTCTTGGAAGATACAAAACCCTCAGAGAAATCGAGCTTCCCCTTGAAGTTTATGATAGAATGGAACTTTTGAAAAAACATGGCGATAACTGGGAAAACAAAATTATAAGCAGCTCAAGTAAACCAGTTTGGATAACAAACATTCCACGAGAATTCTACGACTTTGAAGATTTCAAAAACGGCAGGTGGGATAACTATGACCTCATGCTCCCCGGATACGGAGAAGTCTTATCCGGCTCCAAAAGGGAATGGGAATACAACAAGATAGTTAAAAAAATGGATAGGGACAATGTAAGAAAAGATAACTATCAACTGCTTTTGAAACTTGCGAAAGAAGGGAAACTTAAGCCTTCAGCTGGTGCAGGCATAGGAATCGAGAGGCTCGTCCAATGGATAGTGGGCGCAAAACACATCGGAGAAGTGCAGCCCTTCCCCAAGATACCGGGAGTTGTCTACGAACTTTAAAACTGAATTATACATACATATCTGCAATTCATAATCGTTAATTATATTTCCAACAAACTGTGAAAAAACGTGAAAACCCAAAAAGCATGTCAATATGATGAAAAAAGTCTCAGTTAAAAAAGTGTGCTGTACACGGTTGATTTAACAAAAATTGACGGAGATGGAGCTTTCCCATGCCCAAAATGCGAGGCAATAATATCCCCAGACGATGAGACAGAGGAAATCTACCAAATTGTAGACACAAAAGTCGAGGGAGACAACCTAGCAGAATTAACCATAGTATGCAACAAGTGCGGAAGCACCATAAGACTTGTAGGTTTCCTGCTCGAAGTTTAAATTGACCAGACGCTTAATTTTTGCCAAAATTACTTTTATTCTTCTAATCTTCGGCTTTCGGCTTATAGAAATAAAAATAAGCCAGAGGATGACAGCGTAAAAAACACCGTTAAACACAGCGCTTAAAAATCTAGAATATTCGTTCGCAATCTCTCCGATTAAACTGCAGATAACATTTCCTGGAAACATGGGCGAGGGGATTAAAAGCGAAGCAGCTAAGAAAATTGAAAAGAAAACTATCAAGATCCATATCCCCTTCATGCCTTCGGGTCCCAAGTTGTATTTTCTGTTTAATTAAAAAAACTTTATGAAAAATTAATATTTAATAAACATTTCCGTTTAAACGTTGAACACAAACACAAAACTTAAACTACTTAAACTAGAAAATAGGAAAAGAAAGCACAAAAATCGCCACCAGAAAAACCGCCAAAATTTTTCTTCCCCTAGAGAGAACCGATACATCATCAAGTGGCCCCGGGTGTTTCTGCGAAGATAAAAAGAGAACAAACAACGCCATTAACCAGAAGCCACCTAAAACCAGCAACAAAATTGATGCTGCTGTCAGAATCACTCTTGCTTTATCGCCCACTAATGATCTGGCTATATGCCCACCGTCAAGCATTGCCGCAGGTAAAAGATTAAGCACTGTAATAAGCAAGCCCACCCATCCCGCAAATTCCACTGGGTGCATGTAGAGAATCTGTCCTTGAGAAGGCGAAGGTGTTAGCTTGAAATGGCTGAGTAACATCCAAATAAAGACCGTAATTAAAGGTATCGGCAGATTTGCAGCCCCTTCAACTGGTTGAGCAGATATCGACATAACTGATCCAATGGCAGTTACAACAACAGCTAAAATGAAGCTTACAATAGGTCCGCTCAAGCCTACATCAAATAAGGCATCTTTGTTAGGTGGAAGGGACTTCTGCACTATAACCGCGCCAAAGGTTCCAATTCCGCCGAAAGTTGGTGGAGGCCCCGGAATAAAATATGGTGGTGTAGCTTCTATTCTGTTTTTATTTGCAGTTAGCTTATGTCCCATTTCATGTAAGCCTAGAATCACCATTATAGCGATTGTAAACATCGCGCCTCCGAGAAATGGATCTATGGCTCCGCCTATAGTTACTAAATTTATTGACAGAATGTATCCCGTAGCGAAAGTTGTTCCGATTGTTGCAAGGAGCAGTAGCCAGTTAACCAGAACATTGCTTGGTTTTGAAATTGGCTTTGGAAAAATTTTTAGAACAAGCCTTCCGTCGATCCTCCGTAAAAAGGCTATTAAGTTTAGCTCTTCAAGTTTTTTAAGCAGTTTTAGAAATGCTTGTTTTGTTTCCTGAGGTTGTTTAAGGTAGAACGTGGGAATGTTATGTTCTAGCAAGGCTTCCTCTACTTGAAAATGTTCACGAACCAGCATGGTTAATTTTTCGAAATCAGTTTGCTGAGTTTGCTCTGGCAATCCGCTTGGCTTTTCGTTCATGATTTAGGCCCTTCATTTTAGGATTGTTTTAATAAAATGTGTTGTGGTAAAAAAGGTTTGTTGAATTTGTTCTTGTTTTTATTCGGATTCTGAACCGCTAAAAACTTTTTAATAACTGATCGAATACAGACTCTCCCAGAAAACAAAAAATATTGTTCCGAAAGGGCGAACTAAACGTGAGAGAAACCAAGGCAAATGAAAACGGTAGTTCAAATGTATGTAAGCGTTGATATGTTTATTAAAAATTCTCAGAGGTTCGGAGTCAAAATTAGAATATAACTCCTTAAAACGTTTTAAAATAAAAAATAAACTAGCGAAAATTTAAAACCTAAATTTTAATACCTGCTTATCTCCTTAAAAGCCTCATCTTCCATGAAGACTTTTTGCTTTCCATTAAAGGCAAAGCTTCGAAAAACTCGAAGCTGGCTCCACAAGTTTTACACTGAATAACCGCATGGTCACATTTTACTCCAAGCCAAAAACCCTCTTTTGAACTACACTTTGGACACATGTTAAAACGGCTTGCTAAAGCTTCTATCTCACTCAGCTTCAAAGCCTCTCCAATCCCCACCACGCGTAAACAAGGCTCTAAAATTTATGTGTTCCTCCTAACGCAGCATAAAAAAGGTTTATTAAAGCTTAAACCATTTTGAAAACGCTGACAAAAATGATAACCAAAATGTTCATGGTGGGCAAACTTCTCACAAACTGCTACGTTGCAGCATGCCCAAAAACCCTACAAGCCATAATAATCGATCCGGGATTTGACAGCCGCCGTGAAGCTGAAGAGATATTCAATTTCATAAAAGAAAACTCTCTAACGCCACGGTTTATAGTGAACACCCACGGCCACCCAGACCACATATGCGGAAACGGAATAGTTAAAGAAAAATTTGGCATACCAATCCTAATCCATGAAAACGACGCCCAAATGCTCGAAGAACCGGGCAGAAAATTCGCAGCAAAATTCGGCTTCAACGTCATAACGCTGCCAGCAGACGCCTTGTTACACGACGGAAACACAATAAAAGTCGGCGAAACAACCTTAAAAGTCATGCACACCCCGGGGCACAGTCCAGGAAGCATATGCCTAATAGGCGATAAAGAAGTATTCACAGGAGACACGCTGTTCGCTGGTTCCATTGGGCGAGTGGACCTTCCACAAAGCTCAGAAAGCGACATGAAACATTCATTAAAAAAACTGGCAAACCTGCCTGGCTACTTTACAGTTTATCCGGGACATGGTCCAACAACAACTATTGAAGAGGAAAAACAAACTAATCCTTTTCTGCTTAACTGGCTGTAAAAGTCTTTAAAAGTTTTAATTTTAACGCGGGTTGTTTTCGCTTATTTTTGAAGAGTTTTGCGCTGGATTTTCAAGTTTTATTTTAGGTTTATAATGTTTAAAGAGGCAGCTGCAAAATGGTATCTTAATACACGTGACACAGGTGCCCCTGCACATGAAACACAAAATGAAACTATCCGCCATCCTAATCACTATAATTTTCGCCATAATACTCTCCCCACTAACAAACTTATTCCCAACAGTAAAAGCAACCTACGTTGAAGGCGAAATCGACAAAAACACCGTCTGGACCCTAGTAGACAGCCCCTTCGTCTTATCTAAAGACGTTACCGTGAATAATGGCATCACTCTAACCCTAGAACACGGAGTAGAAGTAAGGTTCGGAGGAAACTTCTCCCTAACCGTTAACGGCAAACTTGTAGCAGTTGGAACCCAAGAAAAACCAATAAAATTCACCTCAAACAAAATAACGCCAAAAGCCGGAGACTGGGGAACAATCCTCATTAACCGAACCAGTCAGCCTTCATCGTTAAAATACTGCCTAATAGAGTATGGAACAACGGCATCACGCTATTAGACGGATCAGCACTCATAGAAAACACCTTAATAGCCAACAACAGCAAAAGCGGCATCCACATAGAAGGAAACAGCCAAGCAACCATACAAAACAACACCAAAAAATCCAACGGAGAAGGCATAACCCTAACAGGCAACCTCGCATCATCAGCCATAACCACAAAACCAAATCTCGTTAAACACCCACAGCGGCATACTTTTAGCTGCAGCAGCCTACGGAAACACCTTAATTAGAAATAACACGCTATCAGCCAATCAGCACGGATTTTATGTTTCGTTCAGCACAAGCACCATCATAACCCGCAACTACATAATTAACAACGAAATAGGAATCTTTTACGCCACAGGAAAACACACAGCCTACTTTAACGACATCTATGGCAACAGTTTAGGCATGAACGTTGCATCCAACGCCACCGTAAATGCTGAGTACAATTATTGGGGAGACAGAAGCGGCCCATACCACGAATCGTTGAATCCCTATGGAAAAGGAAACCCTGTAGGCGGAAACGGCGTTAACCTTGACTACATATTCTTCCTAATCGCCCCAATAGACTACAAGAACACTCCTCCAACTGCAGTCTTATGGACATATAAGGCTGTTGTAGCACCCAACCAAGCCGTCACATTTATAGGCACAGACTCCACGGATGAAGGACGCGTAGACAAATACTTTTTCGATTTCGGAAACGGAACAAACAGCAGCTGGACCACACTGTCAATTTTCTTCCACAACTACACCGCAACAGGCAGTTATACAGCACGCCTAAGAGTCATGGACGACTTCGGTAATGTAAGCAACTGGGTATCAACGCCTATAAACGTGGTGAACCTTACGCCTTTAGGAGAGACATTATCCCTAAGCAACTACACTGTGGGCTACAATGAAGAAATCTCAGTTACAGTCTATGTTCTATCAGGCGGAAGTCCAGTAGCAGACGCGAATGTAACATTGTTCGCAGTTAAAGGCGGAAGCTTCACACCTTCTTCAGGTTTAACCAACTCCGCAGGAATTTTCACAGCAAAGTTTAAGGCGCCAAACGTTAGGGACATAACAAATATAAGAATCATTGCAAAGGCGTCAAAAAGCGGATTCGCCGACGTTTTCGACTACAAATATTTGAAGGTTGTCCCACCCCTAACGGTTCACGTGAGCGCCGAACCGCAGACAGTCCTCTCAGGCGAGAAGACAGCCATAACCACGCATGTAACGGGCGTTTTTGGAGGACCTGTTGCAAATGCTTCTCTCACGCTAAACACGGATTACGGCAATTTGTCAGCTATTACGGGAATTACAGACCAGAATGGAATGGCTACTTTTGAGTTCACAGCTCCCATCACTTCCACGAATCTAACCGCAACTATTAGAGTGACTGCAGCGAAAAGCGGCTATGTAAACGGTGTTGGACAAGTAACAGTAAAAGTCGCGCCCAAGATTCTTGACGTCCAAGTTACCGCCGAAAAAAACACCGTGACCTCTGGTGAAAAACTAACCATAAGCGTCCATGTTGAATATGCGGGTACACCAATAGAAGAGGCAAACGTTACAATATCATCAGATATAGGCACATCATCAATGTCGACGTTAACAAACTCTGATGGAAACGTCACATTTACGTTTACAACACCTTTTGTGCCGGAAAAGACAAACGTAACTATCACGGTGACAGCCCTAAAGGATGGTTACGCCCCAAGCAGTGGCACGATGGTGCTGTTAGCTGAACCTGGAAACCTTACCGTAAGCGTTGAGGTAAGCCCATCCATTGTTGAACCCGGAAAAGCCTCTGAAATAAAGGTTTATGTAAAGAGCGGCGAAAAGCCTTTGGCAAATGTTACCGTTACTATAACTGCAGCTGCTGGAACGTTGCAGGCTACCTCGGGTGTAACTGACGAAGATGGTTACTGCACATTTTCCATTGTTGCGCCGAGAGTTGAAACCCCAACTGGTATTTTGATAACAGTAAAAGCGGAAAAGTATGGGTTTGCGAGCGCAACTGCAGAGGCAACACTCAACGTTGTTCCTGAAGCTGGCGAAGGGTTACCATAGGTGACCATCCTTCTGGTTGCTATTCCGGTGTTGTTGGCGGTTGCGGTGGTTGTTTTGATAAAGTTGAATATTGTTTCCATTTCGAGTGGAGAGGAAAATGAGTAGTGTTTCATAAGACGCAATATTTAATAGTCTATCTGTATACCTATATTACATAAGTACAGGAGAAAAAAGTCATGGCTAAACTTCAACTTAAAGAAAAGCTAGGAAAAATCAAAAAAAGTAAAAATACGCATCAACCTCGGAAAACCCAAACAAGTAGCCATTCCACCACCTCCACCAAAACCTATCCCAAAAGGCTTCAAAGTTGTTGACAGATACCCCCTTTATGAACCATTCGCCCATGTCGCCATAGTGCAAAACCCAAAAACCGGCGAGTATATATATTAGACGAGTTGCAGCTCGACCCCTGGAGAGAAGCGTTTACAACCGAATCTTGGAAATACTCTTAGCCAAAATAGAGTCGCCGAAAGAAGAAATATTAGACCCTAGAAAATTCTTCGCAGAAGAAGCCAAAAAAATTGTTGATAAGTACAGAATAAGCCTCGGCTGGCTGCCAGACGTCTCATGGTACAAAATCCTTTACCACGCCGAAAGGGACCTTGTAGGCTTCGGCAGAATCGACCCCCTCATGCGAGACCCCAACATTGAAGACATCTCATTCGACGGAGTAAACAAACCTGTCTATATCTGGCATAGAAACTACGAAAGCATCGAAACAAACCTTGAATTTGAAAGCGACGAAGAACTCGACAACATGGTTGTAAAACTTGTACACATGGCTGGGAAAAACGTAAGCTCCGCCTTCCCAATAGTTGACGCTTCTCTTCCAGGCAAACACAGGCTTGCAGTCTGTTATAGGCGGGAAGTCACACCTTTCGGCACCGCCTTCACCATTAGAAAGTTCAGAGAAAACCCATACTCAATAATAGACCTAATAAACATGGGTACATTCTCCGAGGAGATGGCAGCCTACTTCTGGATGTGCCTCAAAAACAGAGCCTCAGTCATGGTTCTCGGTGGAACGGCTGCCGGAAAAACAACAGCGCTAAACGCTTTGGCATGCTTGATTAAGCCTGGAAGCAAAATAATCACCATAGAAGAGACGGCCGAGCTTAACCTCCCCCATGAAAACTGGGTTTCTTTGATCGCAAGGCAAAGCTACGGCCTAGGCGGAAGCAGCGTAGGCGAAGTAACCCTCTTCGACCTCGTAAAGACATCTATGAGACATCGTCCAGACATACTAATAGTGGGCGAGGTTAGAGGTCAGGAAGCCTACGTGCTTTTCCAAGCGTTAGCCACAGGCCACGGTGGCATGTGCACCATGCACGCCAAAAACATGATCAAATCCAAGAAAGCTATATCACCAATACTTGCCACGCTCCTACTTATCGTGATTGCAGTAGCCGCCATAGTTGTAACCTACACTTGGATAATGACGTTAATGACGTATATGAGCAGCGCAGGACAACAAGCAGGAGTATGCTCACCAAAGACGCAATCCAATGGCCAGATAACAACTCGATAAAACTTTACATCAGAAACACTGGAACATCCGACGCAACAATAAGCGCGGTCTGCATAGGCACCTCAGCGACAAATCTTGAAAGAGTTTGGGAAGGATCGATTTCCGCTCCAGCTAACGGAGAAGATGTCGCAGAAATAACGATAAGCTTAGATAAGTCATGGGCCAATGACACAAGGTACTATTTCAAAGTCGTGCCTAGCGCTGGAGCCCCGTTAGAGTTCAGTGAAAAATCTCCATAAATTTATAACTGGCACACCTTTGAAACGCAAACCGCACAAAACTATCTATTTTTTTCAATCATTACATTGCAATAGCAATAAAGATAAAAGGCTGGGCGGTTTAAACTCAAATCTAAAATGGTGCAAAAATGCAGCCCACAGTGTTGCTTGAAGCCTTAAGGATTCTCCTATCCATAGGCTTTCTAGTTTACGCTTCTTGGAGCGACTACAAAACCCGCGAGGTAAGCAACCTTGTCTGGGTTTTCTACGCCCCGCCAGCCCTCGCCTTAACCTTTACACAACTTTTCCTTTACAACTTCTACATGCTAACTTTTTATGGCCTATGCTTCGGTTTAACAACCGCCTTCGCCATAATACTCTTCTACGCTGGAGGCTTCGGAGGCGCAGACGCCAAAGCCTTAATGTGTCTAGCGTTGGCCTTACCCTTCCACCCGCAAGAACTTTTAACGCCGATTTCAGGCGAAATCTCCCCAATAATGCAAATTCTTTTCCCACTAACCGTTTTCAGCAACTCCGTCCTGCTAGCGGCCATTACAGCAGTCTACATGCTCTTCCACAACCTTATATGGCAGATGAAAACAGGCAGAGACCTCTTTGAAGGAGAGCAGAAAAACGAGTCTATAGGCAAAAAAATTCTCGTCTTGATAACGGGCTATAAAACTTCTGTGAAAAAGTTAAGGGAGAAGTGGCACATATACCCCATGGAAGACCTGGAAAAAACTGAAAACAAAACCGTGAGAAAGCTTGTGGCAATTCCAAAGGATGAGGGAAGAGACGCCATAGTTGAAAGGCTTGCCAAGGCTGTTGAAAATAAAGAAATCCAGGACGCTGTTTGGGCAACCCCTGGACTGCCAATGCTCATTTTCATGATCGTAGGGCTTGTTATTGCCTTATTTTTTGGCGACATAGTGTGGATTTTAGTCCGCTTTATGCTCGGCTGAAATTAAAATAGACTCTTATGGAAAAGCGTTAATTCCTTTTAGAGATAATTTTCGGCTAGGAAAGAGGGGGTGCATGTTGCTCGACGCCTATTTAGAGAAAGTGCAAAGTTTTTTGAAAAGCAAATGTGCCAAAGCCACTGTGGTGGTTATGCCTGATTTTTTCATCGACAGATTTGTAAGTCTAAGGTGTGATGTGGAGTCTTTTTCAGAAATGGTTGCAAATGTGGCTGAACGCAAAGGCGGCAGCATAGACGGAATAACCCAAACAGAGTTTAGAGGCGGTAACGCTGCAAACACTGCCTCAGCCCTAGCCAATTTAGGCATAAAAGTAATCCCAATAATATGCACAGATAAGCTTGGGCTCCGCTTACTCCGCTTCTACGTTAAAAATCCGAAAATCAGTTTCTCCCACATTAAAGTCTTTGATAAACCTTCTATTACCACGGCTCTTGAGTTTGAGGCAAAAAGGGGAAAAGCAAATGTCATGCTTAGGGATCTTGGCTCCCTAGCGGATTTTGGGCCTCAACACTTAAACGCTGAAGACTTTAAAGCCTTTGAAGAAGCCGACTATATTTGCGTATTCAACTGGGCTGGAACACGAAACTTCGGAACAGTGTTGGCTGAAACTGTTTTCAAACATGTAAAAACGATGGGCCAAGGCAAAACCTACTTGGACACGGCTGACCCAACCCCTAACAAGGAAAAAGTTCAAGATTTAATAGAAAAAGTTCTGCAAACCAGCCTCGTGGACACTTTAAGCCTAAACGAGAATGAGGCAATCTTTTATGCTTCACAACTAAGCAGCAAAATAAAAGAGCTCAAGAGCAGCCTAAATTTTGAAGATTTAGCCAAGGAATCTGCCAAATTTTTAGCCACACACTTGCACGCCAGAATAGACTTGCACACAACAGTTTTCTCAGCAACTTTCACAAACGACGGCGAAACCATTGTTCCAGCTTTTCAAGTTCCTGTTTTAAGGGCTACTGGCGCTGGCGACGCGTGGAATGCTGGAAACATTCTGGGAAACATTTACGGCGGGTCAGACGAAGAAAGACTTACATTGGCCAACGTTGTGGCAGCCTACTACATTTCAAACCCTAACGGGAAACATCCCACCAGAAAAGAGTTAATTGACTTCTGTAACAAGTTGAAGGGAAGGTGGATAACCAAAACAGATAAAAATTAGGCTATTAAAAGAAGCATCAGTTTGGAGATGAGATTGTGCCGTCGGAAATCTTTGACGTAGACAAATTCGTTGAAATCAGTGAAAGGGCAGAATACTGCGCAGTTAAACGCCTAAAAGACGCGGTAAAATTGAAACTCCGCACTTCAAAGCGTCTTTACACTTTAAAAATTGACCCTTCCAAAGCTGAAGAAGTTATAAAGAAACTTCGCTGCGAAATCCATGAAATTTAATAACCTATTCTATTTCCATAACAACTTTCACTAGACGAACAGAGTCTTTAAGACTTTTCAACAAAATATTTGCTTTAGTAACTTTTTATTCCAAAATTTTCTTTATGCGATTTTATGTCGCCATCAAAACATCAACCATGAAACGGCTCGGAAGATTTCAATAAAATTTCACACCCGATTAGGCGGAAACTTACCTATACTAGACCAATTGTCGGCGGGGCCATTAAACGCTTTCCAACCGACAATTGAAAAGCTTTGGGTTTGCCTTTGAAAATTGAGTCTCAAGCAATGGTTGTTATGGAAATGTGCAGATGAGAAACTGCTGCTTAGCTTGCTCTAGATAGAATTTTAATATTTACAAAAAGAAGGGATGGGGTTGTTACTTTCTGAACTTTTGAAGTTTTTTCAGTAATGTTAAATCGCCTTCGTAGTCTCCAGCACATGTTGCGATTATGCCGTCCACCATGCCTTCTAGTTTGGCTGCAGTTTCTTCAACATGTTCCATGGTTGTTGTGGCGGGCCAACCGATTATTTTCATGATTTCAGCGTTCTTTGCGGTGCCTACCAGGAAGTATGAGTATAAGGGCTTGTTTAGGCGTTTGCATTCTTTGGACAGTTCCTCAAGTATTGGGAAGGTTTTATCTTCAAGACGCATGAAGAATATAAAGTCCCAGTCTCCTCTTGCTCGGGCGATGGTTTCTTCCACAGACTTACGCGCAGTAAGCAAGCAGCCCAGCTTTAGGTTTTTCACCTTTACTGTTGTGCGTAGGAAATCTCGGGCTTCCTCAGAGGATTTCAGCATTTTTATGGGTTCACCGTACTTGGGAATGTCGCCCATGGTGAGCACTAAACCGTCAAGGCCTACAGCGTCGGCGGCTAAAGCCAAGCCTCCCACTTCCACTGGCCCCTTATAGTGGAGTATGAATATTGGCATCACCATTTTGTCGGGGTATTTAACCTTGAGCACGCAGCTTATGGCTGTACCGCTAGGTGCGGGAACTCCTGCAGCGCTGTCAGTGACATTCCAACCATCAACCAAATCTTTAGTTTCTTCGGCAAGTTTCAGAAATTTACGCGTCGGAACAAACTCGTGTAGTATCTTCATTTATGCATCATCTCGACTAAAGAGAACCTTTTTTTCAGAATTAAAATTTTTTGTAGGCGAAGCTGTAAAGTGATGGACAAAAAGCGTTTAAACGCGTGGCACATCCTATTTTATAGGAGAAATTATAAAAAACCTTCACATTCAATACACGACAGTTATGAGGCGTTCTTATGAACGTGATCCAAATAATTGGAATTGGAGGCTTGCCAATTATAAAAACCGGAGACAACCTTGCAGAACTTATATGTAAGGCTGCTGAGAAGCAGGGAACCCCCATTCAAGAAAATGATGTGATAGTAATTACCCACGTTGTTGTTTCGCGGGCTGAAGGATGTATTGTAAACCTAGACGAAGTTGTGCCTTCGCCTTTCGCAAAATCCTTCGCGGAACTGTACGCCAAAGATCCAGCCATGGTTGAAGTAGTCCTTAGGGAAGCCAAGGGCATTAGGCGTATGACGGATGGAAAAATAATTACGGAAACAAAACATGGTTTTGTGTGTGCAAACTCCGGCGTTGACAAATCAAACGTTCCCGGAGAGAATTATGTTGCTTTGCTTCCACATGACCCTGACGCTTCGGCTGAACGGGTTAAGGAAGAGATACGGAGGCTAACTGGATGCGATGTCGCCGTCATTATTTCTGACACTCATGGCCGCCCATTAAGAGAAGGAGAAATAAACGTGGCTATAGGCGTCTCTGGGTTAAAGCCTATCCGAGACAGAAGAGGCGAAAGGGATTTGTTCGGATATACTTTAAGGGTTAAACAAACCGCTGTTGCTGACGAGCTGGCTTCAGCAGCTGAACTAGTGATAGGGCAAGCTGACGAGGGTGTTCCAGCAGCCATAATCCGCGGCTACAAATTTATAAAGTCTGAAACTGCCAAAGCAACAGAGCTGATAAGACCTAAAGAAAAAGAACTGTTTCTGTAGGCGCTGACGAAACCTCAACTTTTGCATCAGTTTAGGCTTGGTAGCTGCTAAACTTTTAAAAACTAAAGATTTAAAAGAAAGCTTACTAGATTAACCCTTCTAAAATTGTGGAGCTGAAAATTGATGATAAGGGGTAAAAGACAAACCCCCTTCTTCAGGAAGAAGCTTGAGCCCATAGAAGTAAAAGTTCCGAAGAAAATTTCTGAGCTGCTCGCGGAAATGGCTAAGACTGGTTTTCAGGGGCGAAAGCTCGGCGAGGTTGTTGAAGTTTGGGAAGAAATGTTGAAAGACGATGTAGTGATATTTTTGGGTTATGCGGGTTCCATGAGTACTACTGGACAGTGGAAGATAATTAATTGGCTTATTGAAAAACGCCTAATAGACGTTGTAGTCTCTACAGGCGCCAACATTTCCGAAGATATTTTAGAGGCAATGGGAGGCACTTATTGGCAAGGCCACCACATGGTTGACGATTACGCGCTTTTAGAAAACAAAATAGACAGATTTTACGATGTCTTCGCGGACGAACTTGAGTACCGGCAGATGGAAAGCCTCATCGCCAGATTCATGAAAAAACTAGACCCTAACCAAAAATATTCTTCAGCCGAGTTCCTTCATCTTTTTGGTAAAGAGCTTTCCCAGCTTGGAATAAAAAGTATTGTGGCAACAGCCTACGAAAACAAGGTTCCAGTGTTCTGCCCCGCCATAGTGGATAGTGGCTATGGCATAGCCTATCTCTTAAATAGAAAACTCGAGGGCAACTTTGACATAACCATCGACCAGATGAGGGACTTCGAACAGCTTGTGGATATAAAAGCCAAGGCGGCAGCAGAAAGCGGTGTAATCTACATAGGCGGCGGAGTGCCCAAAGACTTTATCCAGTTGACAACGGTGGGCAGAAGCCTAACTGAATCCAGAAAATACGAGAGATTTTACCCGCATAAATATGCTATACAAATTACGACGGACTCGCCCCAATGGGGTGGGCTTTCAGGATGCACTTTTGAGGAAGCCATAAGCTGGGGTAAAGAAGCAAAAGAAGGCAGGAACGTGCAGTGTTACTGCGACGCAACAATAGCTTTGCCAATAGTTGTCCACGCTTTGGCGGAGAAAATTGATAAAAGAGAGAAAACCCCAGATTTATCATGGCTCTTTAAGGGCTTAGAATAGGCTTCGGCGCATGTTATGGAGAAAGTGAAAGACTTCGAAGTAACGAAGGGCATCTCTGCCGATAAAATAGCGAAGCAAATGAGGGAAAGCGGAGGCTTCACAGCCAAAAACCTAGCTATAGGCGTGGACATCCTTGAACAAATGTTGAAAGACGAAAAATCGTTAAATTTTCTCTCTTTTCCCGCATGCATTGTGGCCACTGGAACACGGGGAATAATCAAGGACATGGTGAAACGAAAATGGTTCAGCGTTTTGGTTACAACATGCGGCACTTTAGACCATGACTTGGCAAGATGCTACAAGGACTATTATCAAGGCGACTTCTTCATGGACGACAAAGAACTGCACAGGAAAAGCGTAAGCCGAATTGGAAACATCTTGGTTCCCAACGAATCCTACGGCGAAATAATCGAAGAAAAAATGCTGAAATTTTTGAACGAAATTTATGCTGAAGGAAAACGTGAACTGGCAACTTATGAGTTATGCTGGGAAATAGGGAAAAGACTTGACGAAAGTTCAATATTGTATTGGTGCTGGAAAAACAACATCCCAGTCATAGTGCCCGGAATAACCGACGGCGCTGTAGGCTACCAGCTTTGGCAGTTCAGCCAAGACCACGAACTAAAAATAAACGTTTTAAAAGACGAAAAGCTGTTAAGTGACATGGTCTGGCAGGCTAAAAGGTCCGGAGCCCTAATCCTAGGCGGGGGCATATCAAAACATCATGTTTTATGGTGGAATCTTTTCAAAAACGGTTTGGACTACGCGGTGTACATAACCACTGCTGTTGAATATGATGGAAGCCTCTCAGGAGCCAGACCCCGAGAAGCCGTATCATGGGGAAAAATCCGGGAAAAAGCAAAAACCGCAATTATAGAGGCTGACGCCACCATAGCCTTACCCATCATGTTCGCTGCACTCATTGAGAGGTTATGAAATTTAGTTGTTTGGAAGGGAATTGTGTGAAAGTAGCTGTGTCTGGGAAGGGTGGTGTTGGCAAAACCTTAATTGCTGCGGGTTTAGCCTATACCCTTGTAAACAAGGGTTTTAAAACGATTGCTATTGATGCGGATCCTTCGCCTAATCTTGCGTTAACTTTGGGTTTGTCTCTTGAAGAAGCAAGAGCCATAGTGCCAATATCTGATAACACGCAGCTTATAGAATCCAAAACAAGCACGGGGTATGCAGGGGTTTTCCGTTTAACATTTACCGTTGGCGACATTGTCCGCGACTATTCAGTTAAAACTCCTTTTGGCGTAAACTTGATTGTAATGGGAACCGTGCGTTCCATGGGTTCCGGGTGCACTTGTCCAGCTAACGCCCTTATCCGTTCTCTTTTGCGGCATTTGGTTGTGGAGCGAGGCGAGGCTGTGGTTTTGGATATGGAAGCCGGCGTGGAGCACATTGGAAGGGGCACGGCGCAGCATGTAGATGTGATGCTTGTCGTTGTAAATGCCAACATGAAATCTCTTGAAGTTGCAAAGCGAATCCACGAGTTAGGAGTTAAAGCTGGAATGAAAAAAGTTTTCCTCGTAGGAAACAAAGTTGAAAACGAAAGCCAAAAGCAAGCTATAGAAAATTTCGCAAAAGAAAACGGTTTAGAGGTTTTGGATTTTTTGCCTTTCGACCCGAAAGTTGTGGATGCCGAAATGCATGGCGAAACTCCACTAAAATATAAAGATGCTGAAGCTTTGAAGGCTATAGAAAGGTTGTGTAGCAGACTTTTACAAGACAACGAATAAAAGGTTGAAAACATTAAAAGGGATATTGGCAATAGGAGTAAGTGTCATGAAGATTCTTGTAACTATGGGGCGCGGTGGAACAGGAAAAACCAGCTTTGTCGCTTTAATGACAAAATACTTTATCGAAATTGGAGAAGCTCCCTTGCTTTTAGTGGACACTGACCCTGACCAAAATTTAGGCGAAATGGTTGGTGCAGACTTGCGGGAGAAAAATAAGAAGTCGGTTTCAGAACTTCTTGTGGAAACCTTCTTGGAAGAGGGCGGAACCACTGTAGGTGTGCCGCCAACCCAGCGTATTGAAAGCAAGATATGGAGTTTTGGAATGTATGAGGGAGAAAATTTTGATTTCATCGCTCTTGGAACAAAGTGGGTTGAAGGGTGTTATTGTCTTCCCAACGCGGCGTTAAAAGGAGCTTTAGAGGCTTTGACGAAAAATTATAAGTATGTTTTGGTTGATTCGCCTGCCGGTTTAGAGCATCTTAACCGGAGAGTAACATCAAAAGTTGATGATATTTTTGATGTAATAGATCCCTCTAAAAAGTCCTTTGATCATGTGGAGCGCGCGTACCGTGTGGCCAATGAGGTCAAGATAGCTTTCAATAATTTCTACGTAGTTGGGGGTTTTAGGTTTCCCGAAAGCCTAGAAAGCCACGCTAGAAATGTTTTACGTTTCAAGTTTTTGGGGAGAATAGCTTATGATAAGAACGTTGAGAAATATGTTCTTGAAGGTGAACCTCTTCTGAATTTGCCACCCGACACTCCGGCTTACGTTTCGGTTAAGAAAATAATGAAAAACGCAGGTTACGCCAAATAGTTTATTTTTCGCAGAAAGTCTTCCGCCTAACTTCGCCATTTGGTTTTTCTTCTTCAAAAATTATGGCTTGAAACTTGTATACCTTTGTGCCTTTCATAAGCCAGCTGTCCGGAGGTAAACCAGCCTTAATACAACATTGGCACAGAAATTCTTCCTCATTCCAGTTCCATTCCACTGGAACTTGCGGTAAAAGCAGCCCCTTATAAAATCCCCTTTCAACAATCAGTCCATCTTCGCCAACCTTAATTTTAGAAGGATATTCGCTTGGCTTTTCCACTTCCACCAGCTGCGGTGGAGTGAGGACGCTGACCTCAAAAACCACCTTGTCCAGCTCATTCAGCGAAAGCGGGTAAAAACGCGGGTCTTTGGTTGCTGAGCTTATGGCGGAGTCTATAATGGCTTGAGCTAGCGGAGCACTTGGATAGGGATAGCCGATGCATCCCCGCAGCTCTTTTTCACCGCTTTCAACATTGTTTATTGTTACAAAAACTCCGCATGGCTGCAACAATTTTTCTGGAATGTTTTCTGGAACGCGTATATGTTTTCTGGTTTTCAGATATTCTTCTACTGCGGTGCGGGCGAGTTTAACAAGAGTTTTTCCTTCTTCTAGGGTTAGGTCGAATGGCAAATGTCGGTCTCCGTTTAAAAGTTTGTTCCGACAACTTTTAGAATTTCATTGACTCTTCGCGGGCGCCGTCCTTCGTTAAGAATAGGAAGTCTATGCCGTCGCCGCTCATGATGTCCCTGCTCACGGCGGATTTTATCGCTCTAATGACAAGCTCTTTTCCTTCTTCAATGCTTAGGCCTTCTTTATAGCCTTCCTCTAGGACGCCCATGGCGATTTCCGTTCCAGAACCAACAACTGCAAATTTGTCGGGGATTACGGAGCCTAAAACATCAAGCACGTAAAGGGATGCGCCTTCATCGTCTATCCCGCCCACGATAGTTTGGGTTATAAGCGGCGCAAGTCTTCTGGCGAAAAGCAAATTTGACATGAGTTTGGCAGCCGACCTAACAGAGATGGGTCTACCCACATCCATGCCGTACAAATTCGCGTAGGCTTCCACTTCTCTGACTAGAACCTGCATGTCGGAAACAAGCCCAGCGCATGCAGCACCAATCCGTTCAGTTATCTTAAAAACTTTTTTGCCGCCTCTGCTAACAACCAAATAGCCATATGAGACGCGTTTCTCAGAGGCTAGGATAACACCGTCTTTGCACACTACGCCAACAGTGGTGGCGCCTGGAACCCATAAATACTGGGGCATTTGCCCTTCCTTTTCCACTTTGTTTCACCTTTCAACGTGATATGCAAGCCCAACTTATTAAACTTAATGTCTCCTCAACACAGACAAAATCATCTTCACTGAAATCTAGAACGCTTTCAATACAGCTAAATAACGCAAAATGTATAGCCTTACGAAAGGCGAACAAGATGATGACTCTTTACATGAAAAATTTGAAGGAAACATGGTTTGGGGTTGCATGCGATGGAGAAAAAATTTTCGCCACAGCGCTTGCATTCAACCGAAAAAGCGTTTTGCACAATTTATTGGTAAACATTCCTTTCAATGTTCCTTTTCAATATTCGGATAAAACTGTGGATTTCGCTGAAAAAGTGATTGGTACGCTGGAAAGCATTTACCATGGTAAGGAGGTTCTCAACAAATTCTTTCTCATCATGGAACACTTGTCAAGCTATGCGCAAAAAGTTCTTGAAACTGTCGCCTTGATTCCAGTTGGCTATGTGACCTCTTATGGCTTGGTTGCAAAAGTGGCTGGCGGAAGCCCTAGGAGTGTAGGCCGAGTCATGGCGTGTAACCCTTTTCCTTTGATTGTCCCATGCCACAGAGTTGTCGCTTCCAATCTTTCCTTAGGCGGGTATGGCGGAGGCTTAGGAGGCTTAGAAGTTAAGCTGGAAATTTTAAAACGTGAAAGAAGAGGCTACGACACTAAAAAAAAGATTCCTGTCAATGGAGGAAAATTGCAAGTTTTACCAGTTGAACTTTTGTTAAGCAAAGCAGAAAGCATGAGCTTGTTCCGCGAAAATAAGTAAAAGATAAAAGGGTAATTTAAAAAGGAAAAGACGCGATTAAGATTATTTGCCTTTATTTTTAACTTTTTGAATGATCTTTAACTGTATGCATGGTTAGTCTTTTGTAGGGAAGTAATAAAAACAAAACAAA
>WUQU01000142.1 GCA_009889605.1 Candidatus Bathyarchaeota archaeon
ATAGAAGATTTCTTCGAGCCTGTTGATTTCTTGCCAATCATGGCGAAAGGAGTGAAAAATAGTGCCCATAGAGATCCACAGTGAAAGATTTAGAAAACTTAAAGAGGCAAATACTGTAAAGAAAAGACCTGTTATATACTGGATGCAAAGAGATCAAAGATTTGAAGATAACTGGGCTTTATTGTTCGCACAAAGAATTGCAATTGAAAACGATGTTCCGCTGATTGTTTGCTTTAATATCGTTTCGTCGTTTCTTAACGCAACAATAAGACAGTATGACTTCATGCTTAAGGGATTAAAAGAAACGCAAGATAGGCTACTTGAGTACAATATTCCATTAGTTTTCACATTTGGAGCTGCGACCGAAAGTTTGCTGACCTTCTTAGAATCGTTAAAGCCATCCTTTTTTGTAACTGATTTCAATCCGTTGAGGACGGTAAAAGAATGGAAAAAGAAAATAATAGAATCTATTGATGCCACGGTATACGAAGTTGACGCTCACAATATCACACCTGCGTTTTGGATATCACAAAAGCAAGAATATGGTGCTTACACATTAAGACCTAAGATTCAAAAAGTACTGTCTAATTTTCTCCGTGAATTTCCAAAACCTCAGAAAATGCCTTATTCAAATCTCTCAGTCGTAGATTTTGACATGCTAAATGTAGAAAAAACAATCGAATTACTGAATGTAGATAAGACCATCAAACCTCTTGAGAAACCTCTTCCTGGTGCTCAGATGGGTTTTGAAATAATGAATGAGTTTATAAAGGAAAGACTAAAATTTTATGCCAATTTAAAAAACGATCCGACAGTAGATGGCACTTCGAATTTATCTCCCTATCTACATTTTGGGCAGATTTCTCCTCAGCGTGTTGCTCTTGAAGTCATTAAACTTAAGGAGAAATACCCTGAATCTGCAGAAGCATTTTTGGAAGAACTTATAGTCAGGCGTGAACTTGCAGATAATTTTTGCCTTTACAACGAAAATTACGATTCGCTCGAGGGATTTCCAGATTGGGCAAGAAAGTCTTTGGAAAAGCATGTGCAGGATAAAAGAGAGTATGTTTATACCCTGGAAGATCTCGAAAACGCGGAAACCCACGATTCGCTGTGGAACGCTGCGCAGTTGCAGCTTTTAAAGACAGGGTACATGCACGGTTATATGCGCATGTATTGGGCAAAGAAAATTTTGGAGTGGACAACCACTCCTGCCGAAGCTTTGAAATACGCAATTTACCTAAACGATAAGTACGAACTTGATGGCAGAGACCCTAACGGATACGCCGGTATAGCTTGGGCAATCGGTGGCGTGCACATAGACCTTGGAAAGAAAGAACAATCTTCGGAATGGTTCAATATATGAGTTTTGAAGGATGTAAAAGAAAATTCGATGTTGAAAAATATATAGAAAGGTGGTATAATGAGTAAAAAATTATACATTGTATAAGAGCAGGTGAGTTTATGAAAAAACGCATTGAGAATCATAATTTGAGCGAGTTTGAACGTTTTGTACTGTTTCAGAAAGGTACCGAACCACCTTTTACTGGTGAATATGAAAACCATTTCGAAAAAGGTATCTACGTTTGTAAGAACTGTGGGATACCTCTTTACAATTCATCTGACAAATTTCATTCAGGATGTGGATGGCCAGCATTTGATGACGAAATCCCTGGTGCTGTTTTCAGGCAACCTGACAGGGATGGTAGACGCACTGAAATAGTCTGTGCATATTGCGGGGCTCATTTAGGCCATGTTTTTCTAAATGAAGGATTCACACCGAAGAACGTGAGGCACTGTGTTAATTCCGTCTCGTTGAAGTTCATTCCGGAAGGTCAAAAGCCACCGATAGATAGGATGTTCTTTGCTGGTGGTTGTTTCTGGGGTGTCGAACATCTTTTCAAACAACTTGAAGGAGTAGTTGATACACGTGTTGGGTACATGGGAGGACATCGTCCAAATCCCACATACGAGATGGTTTGCACAGGTGTTACTGGGCACTACGAAACAGTCGAGGTTATATTCAATCCTTCAAAGATATCCGAAGAA
>WUQU01000143.1 GCA_009889605.1 Candidatus Bathyarchaeota archaeon
CTTGAACCACTTGACAGATTCCTAAAATTGGTGTATTATCTATATTAGATTTAGGTGGTAGGTGGTGGGTTTTATCTGAACTATGTGGGATGTAAAGGATGTGAGGGCATCGGTGAACTTTCGCACATATTCCAAGTTTTATCTGAACTATGTGGGATGTAAAGTAGTTCATATATTTCTGTAGAATATCTCGTCGCTATCGTTTTATCTGAACTATGTGGGATGTAAAGGAGAAAGGGGCAAATTCATATGAGTCAGGCGTAAAATAAAGTTTTATCTGAACTATGTGGGATGTAAAGTGGCATTACAGAGACAGACCTGCGTCTGCCTGCCAAAGTTTTATCTGAACTATGTGGGATGTAAAGCAATAGCAGCTTTAATATACTCTAAATAATCGAATATGTTTTATCTGAACTATGTGGGATGTAAAGTAAGGGTCAGCGAGGCTTGTATATAGCATGAAAATTGTTTTATCTGAACTATGTGGGATGTAAAGTAGAGAATCAACGATTTGATTGATTTTTTTCTTGATTTTGTTTTATCTGAACTATGTGGGATGTAAAGTTTGAACAAGCTATGATCATATGATGAAATAAGTTTGTTTTATCTGAACTATGTGGGATGTAAAGTCTGCACGAGAATTAATACCGTTTCCCCCACTATAGCCTTCCCGGGTGCCGAAGAAAACACCGATACGCTCCCAAATGGTGGGGGTGGGCCAAATGAGGCTACAGAATTGCAGTTGGTAATGTATTCAGTACCGTCTATTGCATAGATGACATTCTCTTTTCTCTTCTCTTCCTTGCTTCTCACTGAGCAAGGAGGAAGAATAAGCGAGCTTATCTTCTTTGCAGTTGCTTTCTTTTTGATAACAGAATTGTCTTTTTGATATCTCCCACCCCACTTGTTCCTTATCCAAGCATCGTTCAGTGTTATGCTTCCTATCTGCACCGCCATCTCTTACCTCACCCTCAAAGCTTCGCCCGTTTGATTCACCACATCAGCGTAAATGACTATTCTCCTGCCATTCAGACTTTGTATTTGCGCCTCCGCGGCCGATAGGTCAAGCTCTATCTCTATACGAGGTTTCAAATTTTCAAGTTGCATAATCATTTGAGAGATCTTGCTCACTTGCTGTGCGTAGAAGTTCTCAAGTTGTTGTGCTTGCTGTATGAAGCTATCAGACACACTTGCTTGTATCTGTTGAAGTTGCTTCATCACAGAATCAACAAAAGTTGCACCAAAGAGCCTTCCAAAATCCACCTCCGCAGTAGGTGTGCTCTGTAAAATTTCAGAAAGCTGAGAGACTACTTCTCTTGCTCTTTCAAAGCTTCCTGTGATGTCTGTAAACATTGATATGAGTGCCTGCTTGGGCGTGGAAATGAACTTCTGGAAGGCTTGCGTTAAGTCCTCTGGCGTTAGCTGTTTTAAGCCGTTCCTGATTTGCTGGAATAAGTCTTGATACTGCATTTTGAGAATTTCTATCTGTTGCGGTGCTAAGCCTTGCGTGATTGCTTGCTGTATTTGACCTGCGAGGTCTCTTGCCTGTTGGGCAAGGTTTAGGATGTTTGCTATCTGCGTGATTGGTTCATATTGTGTTGTAAATCCAAGCTTGATCTGTAGCTCTTCCGGAATGAATTTACTAAGCAGGTCTTGTCTTTCTTTCTCAAGCTGTGCGAGTAGATTGTTTCTTTCTCTTGTAAGTTCTACTACCTTGCGGGCGTAGTCTTGTTCCTTGCTCCAAGCGTCCCTGAGGTACTCTTCCAATGCTTGTTTTCTTCTTTGATAACCCTCCACAGCTGCTTGTGCAATCTCAAGTTCAGTCTGCAATATTTCTCTCAACACTTGCTTGCGAGCTTCGTCTTCTAAGTTCTCTCTGAGTAGGCTTTGCAGTTCTGCAAGCTTTCTCTTTAGCGTGTCTATTCTGTCTTCTACATCTGAAGTGTCTAAAGACAGTTCAAGCTTTTGTGAGAATGCTTTAGTCTCATCCATAATGTCCTGAAGTGTTAGGCTGTCTTTAAGCTTTTGCTTCATTTCTTGCAATTTTGCAATAGTTTGTTCCTGATCCTTGAGGGACTTCAAAATCTCTTCTACTTGCTGTTTTGAAACTTGTCTTATAGCCCGTGCGGTTATCTGCCCTGCTTGGGTTATTTCTTCTGCGGCTTTTTGCTGTGTTTCTTTGTATTTCTTAGCGTCCTCTTCTGCCATGCTTCTCATCCTTTCCATGATTTTCAAGCTCTCTTGAAGTTCTTCTTCAGAAATACCAAAAAGTCGTCCGAGGAGGGGGATTTTCCCAATCCATGCCCTGATTATGTTGATCGATGAGACAATGTGAGTTTCAATTGTGATGAGCCATTTGGTGAATGCTCCTTTTGTCTGCTGATCCAGCCACTCCCTGAGCATCTCGCCCAAGTTCCAGCCTATCAGTGCGGTAGCGACTATCACATTTAACCGTGAGAATAAAGCCCCTAAGCCCGTTATGGCCGTTCCGCCAACACTACTCAGAGTCTTCAGGCTACCAGTGAGTGCATCAATAGCTGACTTTACAGCAGAGATTGCTTTGACTACGACATATATCTCAAGAGCTTTTGCGATGAACCCACCAAACTCCAGTGTGATAAAGCCCACTGCTTTGGCCAGCGTGCTTATGATGTTGTAGAGATTTGTAAGCATCTCTGAAATCTTCTCCACAAGCTCCTGCCCTCGTGTGGACAGTTCTATCCTTCCGTCTTTGACAACTAAAAATTTTGCTACAAACTCATCCAAGTCTTTTTTGATAGCTTCAAAAACTTTTGCAGTAGCCATGCCCGCAAAGACTTGAAAAACTTCTTTAGCTTTAGCAAGCAGTCCCGTGAAGCTTCCTTCCACGTCTTTAGTTGCAAGCTGAAAAC
>WUQU01000144.1 GCA_009889605.1 Candidatus Bathyarchaeota archaeon
GAAAGCCATGATGGACAAAGACCTCAAGCAAGTCTGGAAAGAGCTACAAGCACAAGACACAAGACCGGCTACAGTCTTGCCGCAGTTTCCGGAACGACAGCTTAAAATAGACCACGACAAAGCTGTCTGGATGCTATTAAACAACGGAGAAACAGAAGAACTCGGGAATCAAGTGTCCATGTTTGTAGTGTAGACATACATGCAGACAACAGTTGTTAACTTGAATGGAAGCCTCGTCCTGAAATCGCAAATTTACACCCCCAAAGAAAAAAGCAGAGCACTCGTCTTGTACAGCATAGATGGACAGTTTACAAACACACTTTTAACAGAAGCGTTAAGACACATAGATGAGACGGAGTTCACGGTTATAAACTCGTGGATATTACCTGTTATTATAACTTCTCCTCCTCAAAATCAAAAGGAGCCGATAAAAGCATGGTGGAATGCTAATAGATCGGCTTTGAAAGCTCTGATTAACCTCTTAAAAGAGGAACAGCTGAAGTCTCTGACCGGGTATGAAATAACAAGTAAACTCATTAAACAGCGAGCTGGTATGAAAACATGGGCTGAACCAAAAATAGTGAACATAAAAAATCTCGACAGCGTCTCTGAAAACACTCTGAAAATAGCTTATGAGTATCTCACAACGTGGGAAAGTTTTAGAGTGCAATACAATAGCGTTATTTTCAAAAAGCAAGAAGATACATCTCTTGAACTATAAACAAAACCCAGCACCGTTGCGGTGCTGGGGACCTTGAAGGAGGTGCAACCATGAGCGAGGTGGTGTATAATATACATCAAACCATGGCGGCAGTCAAGCTGTTTAAACACCAAGAAAAGGCTGTAGAATTATTTCCGCAAAAGAAATATCTCGCATGGGAGGTGGGAACCGGAAAAACCGTAGCATCCCTTGCGATAGCAAAGAGTTATGGGTTTGAGAAGCTCCTCGTGGTGGCTCCAAAGTCTGCCACGCAATCTTGGCTAAACGATAACAAATATTTCAACATCGATATAGAAATAGCAACATACGAACGCTTCAGAGACAAAATAAATGACTTCTCATACTTTGATTTAGTTATATTTGACGAAGCGCACAGATTGTCATACACAAAAACTCAGTGGACAAAAAAAGCTATACAGCTAC
>WUQU01000145.1 GCA_009889605.1 Candidatus Bathyarchaeota archaeon
AAACAGGCTTATTTAGCAACTTTGAGAGAGTTCCACCAAGATTGAAATTTATCCAGTCAGGGAAATTAGGGGAGAACCTTACAATTCCATTATCGTGGTCAATCGAGCCAGGAGAGCCTATTCCAACACCAATATAGTCCTCACCATTGCTAACCTCTAAAACTGCCTGAGCCATTCTTTTAACTACTTTTTCCTTACCTTCCGCTACTCGAGTTTCCCATTCAACTTTTCGGAGAATCTCACCACTTTCGGTATCCACAAGCCCAACCTTAAAAAAGGTTCCACCTAAGTCTATACCAACTACGTACACTTTCGATTCCTCCTTAGTAATAATTAGAAAAAATTCTCAATTCATTATAACACACTTTCGGTATATATTGTATAATAGAATTTGAAATAGAGCAACAAGTACAATTTAAATTCTAAATTCTTTATCAGGAGGAAAGTTGTAGAGATGCCTGACTATACCGAACAAACAACTCAGGATATCCTCGAGAAAATAAAGCTATTATCACCTGGTACAAAACTGCGAAGAGCGCTCGATGACATAATACACGCTCAACTTGGCGCGTTAATTGTTTTCATCAATGAAGATGATATGAAAAACAGCAATGTTTTTCAGTCAGGTTTCAGGCTAGACTGTCCATTTACACCGGAAAAACTATACGAATTATCAAAAATGGATGGAGCAATAGTAATGGATGAAAACGCGACGAAGATATTGGCAGCAAACGTTCATCTTGTGCCGGATCCGAGCATTCCAACATCTGAAACAGGCACGCGGCACCGAACTGCAGAAAGAGTTGCCAAGCAACTTGGCAAAATGGTCGTCGCAATTTCCAAGAGACGGAACGTTGTCACATTGTATTACAGAGATAGAAAACACGTTTTCGAGGATATAAACTTCGTCCTGACAAAAGTTGGTCAAACGATAAACGCACTCGAGCGCTTCAGAGAATCTTTTGACAGGGATTTGGAGCGTCTCGACGAAATTGAGATCGAAGGACGTGTACCGTTGGAATTCGTATGCGAATTGTTGATTAGAGGTGTTGAGATCAACACGATCTCTGCAAATATTCAAACAAGCATAATAGAA
>WUQU01000146.1 GCA_009889605.1 Candidatus Bathyarchaeota archaeon
AAAAGTTCATCGCCACCATCACCGCCCAATGCCACAGTACAATGTTGACGCACTAAACGGCTTACTAAAAATGTAGGAAACATTGATGAATCCACCATTGGCTCGTCAAATTGACGGGCCAAAATAGGCAATAAATCAGCAGTAGTTGGTTCGGCTGATAACTCTATATGCTCTGTGTAGAAATGGCGCGCAATTAAACGTGCGTGTTCAGTTTCATCCAGTTTATCATGTCCGGGAAATCTGATAGTAAAGGTGCGTACCTTACTTGAACGGCGCACTGCCATAGCTGTAACAAGGCTTGAATCTACTCCGATATGGCCATTTTTAAGATCAAAATTCATGGCATGAGCAGGTGGTAGCTTTTTATAACCCTGCAAAATACATAGTTCACCCGGTACATAACCCACTGCCAGATAGCAATCAAACGCCTCAAAATCTATTCGTCGAGGAAGATTAGGATTAGCCAGTAATGCTTTTAACTCTGAGGCAAAATAGAGTGTCCCATTCTCATAGCGGTAAAATAGTGGCTTCTCTCCTGCACGGTCACGTGCTAAAAACATCTTTTGTTGAGATGCATCGTATATTGCAAAAGCAAACATGCCATTAAGGCGTGACAAACAATCCTCGCCCCATTGAGCATAAGCTGCCAAAAGCGCTTATGTGTCGCTCTTAGATCTAAAAATATAGCCAAATTTTTCCAGTTCTCGGCGTAATTCTAAAAAGTTGTAAATCTCACCGTTAAAGACAATGGAAAGCCTCTTTTCAGGTAAATGCATAGGTTGGTGACCAAGAGGAGACAAGTCCAAAATAGCTAAGCGCCTGTGCGCAAGGCCCACCCTACCATCTTCTGACCACCACTCACCTGCATCGTCTGGACCCCTGTGCGTCATAGTGTCACGGGCTACGGATAGCCAGGAACGTTCAGATTGTGGGACATTCGAGGCAACACCGACTATTCCGCACATAAATTCATAACCATAAATTATTTGAACACACGAAGCGCACAACCAATTGGCTGAGGACGCTGAAAATACTTGTCCATATTGAGCACCTTGCTACCATCAGGCTGTAGCGCCTTGACTAATGCACGAATCTCATCATCCGACAAATGGTGCTGGAAGGAATGAGAACCATAACAGTCATAGGTGTTGAGCGCTGTCTGTTTAAATCGGCGCTTCAT
>WUQU01000147.1 GCA_009889605.1 Candidatus Bathyarchaeota archaeon
AAAACTACTGTAGAGTCCTTACCGCCTGAATACGCCACAAGCCATTGCCTTGATAAGTGACGGGCGAGTTCAAAAGCCTTCATAAGTTACGAGAATACATGTGGGTTTTTAATATTATGGCTCCATCATCTAGGAGCGTATATGCTCCAATAAGATAAGTTTTTTATAAGTTGAATAAGATTGAATAACATGGTCAGGGATTGGTTCATACACCTAACAAGGACAAAAAAATATGAAGAGTTTATAACAAGCGCAGTCCTCCTGGGGGAATTGCTACGTACCAGAAAATTGTTATATGCCACTACGATAGGCGGCGAAATCGACTACTTAGGTAAACGCGTTGATGCTCTCTTTATGTATGTCGACCAGAGAGGCTATCCTGGCCAAACGCTTGTCGAATACGCCTCGAGACCAAAAGACGTTTCTAAGTGGCCAGATCCTTTTGAGGTCATCCAAGTAGTCAAAGATCCGCCAAATTTCGTAAATGAGCCCATCATAAAAGTTGAGCTAGAGCTAATAGGAGTAGAAAAAAACGTCAAGATACTTAAACAAACATTGACTTTACCCTCAGGTGAAATATGAGGATTCTCGAAGAATTTGAAAACCTTATACAAGGGATTGGCAGTAACGAATTATTAGCTAAGCGGAGTTTCTACGACGAAATTAGCCGCGTCGATCTTACGTTGACTAAATTTGTAATAGGCGACTTCGGTACAGGCAAGACAGTGGCGGCGCGGGCAGTGGTAAACATGTCAAAAGATTTTCATCAATACGCTGTACATCTTCCGTTGAGAAACATAAGGACGCTCCCACCGAAATTGCCCAATGTTAGAGATGAAAATGTGGGCATGTTAATTAGCTATATACTTCAACCGGGCAAATATAAAACTGAGATCTATTCTAACTACGAAGAAATCAGCGGAATTGAATCAGCTAAAAATGAATTTGATTATCTTGTAAAAATAACAGAAAAACTAAAAGAAAGTGGTACTAAGCTGTTAATATCACTAGACGAAGTAGACGTCAGAACTACAGAAGGCGTTTTCGGCGAAGTGTTAAGAGATACAGCCAAGACTGCTCAATTCATAGGCGATTTGGCTCAGTACATGCGTAGAATATATGATGAAATGAAGGGTGCATATATAAATCTCGTAATTTTTGGCGCCACCGACGCCATGAAAACTCTAAGGAACAGGCTGGAGGAAAGGTTTGGAAGGCTTGACTATCTTAGGTTTAGAGAGATCCGCATCCCGCGTAATATGAATAAATATGAATATGAACAACTCTTCAGGAATATATGCAGATACTATAACTTTAAGTGCAATGCGGAGGTTTTGTCGGGTTTCTTTGCGACTCTAGACGTGCCGTTATGGGTTGCAATGAGCAATATAAAAAACGCCGTAATAGATTTATTGTTAAGTAGTGGATGCGATGACATAGAGTGTATTAGATCAAAACAACTACAGTTCACTATACCAAATGCAGAAATAGCCATGAGAGTTTATAGATCTCTTGAAAACGCAACATGGGCACATTCGATAAAAGAAATATATGGTAGAAATATCGCCCATGAGGTTGAAGAGTATTTAAGGGGAGAAATTTTCAGCAGACTTGACAAAGTGGGCTTCC
>WUQU01000148.1 GCA_009889605.1 Candidatus Bathyarchaeota archaeon
CAATGCTTTATTTTAAATTTTAATGTTTTTAATGTAAAAAACTCTATCATGTTCGCTCATGCGTCTCGCAATCTGCCGAATAGTGTTTCGATAACATTGAAGTGTTGATTGTAAAAACGAAAACTTTTTATGCTATATGTTTAATTCAAATTGTGGATGGATGGTAAAGTGATGCCCTGCCAATCCATTTAAGAAACCTCGCGATTCGCAGTTTGCCCAGCCTTGTCCATAAACTTTTGGGAGACATGTTCTATGTTCTTAGTGGCTATTGATTTTGATGGAGTGCTTGTTAAAGGAGAATATCTGCCTGAACTTGCAAAAATCGTTGGGAAAAGCGGCGAGATTGAAAAGATAACCAAAGATGGAATTGAAGGGCGAATAAGCTGGAGAGAAAGTTTGAAAAAGCGAATAGAGCTTTTGAAAGGCGTTGAATACGAAAAATGCGTTAAAGCTGCTGAAAACCTTGAGATAAGGGAAGGCGCCAAAGAATTTCTGGACTCGCTTCGGAAACTTGGAAAAGTCAAAATAGGCGTAATAACCGGATGCTTCGATATCGCAGTAAACCCTGTAAAAGAAAAACTAGGCCTAGACTTCGCCGTAGCTAACAGGTTCATCTTCAACGATGGCAAGCTTGCCGGAGTGGAAATTATAGTGGATACAAACAAAGACGAGCATATGGAACGCATAGCCAAACAGTATGGCATCAAAATGGAAAACGTAATAGCAATAGGCGACGGAGCAAACGACATAAACATGATAAGCAAGGCAGCCCTCGGAATAGCATTTAACTCAACACCAATACTCAAAGAGTACTCCAAGGCGGTTGTGCATTCAGAAAGGCTTGACGAAGCTTTACCCGTTATAGAAGCTTTCATACGAGAAAGAGAAGAACATGAAAATACGCTTAATCTCATAAGCAAGGGAAAACTGAAAGTCCTTGTATGCGACCCAATAGACCTTGAAGGCGTGGAACTTCTACGGAAATTCGGATTTAAAATATCAGTTGAGCCTGAAATTTCCAAAGAAGATCTTAAAAACAAAGTGGCTGAATACAACGTTCTCATAGTAAGAAGCAGAACAAAGGTGACAAAGGAAATAATCGATGCTGGAAAAAACCTAAAAATAATTGCCAGAGCAGGAGCAGGTGTGGACAATATTGACGTGGAGTATGCTGAGAAAAAGGGGATACGGGTTGTATGTGCCCCAGAGGCTGTTTCAGCAGCCGTTGCTGAGCTTACCATCGGGCTTATGCTATCTCTTGCTAGGCAGATTCCAAGAGCTGAGCATGCGATGAAAGAAGGAAAATGGATAAAGGGAGAGATTGAAGGGTGGGAACTTCAAGGAAAAACCATAGGCATAGTGGGTTTCGGGAGGATAGGCCAGAAAGTTGCAAAACTTGCAAAGGCTTTTGGAATGAACATTATGATTTGTGAGCTAAACAGCGTCCCAGAGCACCTCTTGAAAGAATTGGATGCGGAGATTGTGCCTCTAAAAGAAATACTTCGGAAAAGCGACATCATAACTTTTCATGTGCCTCTGACCCAGGAGACCTATCATATGATAGGCAAAAAAGAGATAGAGCAGATGAAAAACGGTGTTTACATAATCAACACTTCCAGAGGGTCTATAATAGACGAAAACGCCTTACTTGAAGCGTTAAAAACTGGAAAAATAGCTGGAGCAGCCTTAGACGTCTACGAAAAAGAACCTCCAAACGATTTCACATTGATGAAGCTGCCAAATGTAGTGTGTACGCCGCACATAGGCGCGCAGACAGTTGAAGCTCAAAAATATGCTTCAATAATAGTGGCGCAGAAAATTATTTCAATCGTTAAACATGCTCTGGAAAACACATGCGACTTCAAGTGTCAAGAATGTGACAAGTTTTAAAACATTTTTCTTGCTGCATCAAGCCCTTCTTCAGTATTTATGGGATAGCCTGCGTCTTTTAACGCGTTTCCCAATGCGTTTATTGTTGTCATAACTTCAGTTTGAGACACCGTGCCCATACAGCCGACACGAAATATTTTGCCTTTAAGCTTGCCCATTCCACCGGCAATTAAAACTTTATATTTTTCCCGCATTGTCTCGCGAACATTGCTTTCATTTACTCCTTCTGGAACGTTAACAGCGATTACGGTATTTGAACGGTTTTCTTTCCCTTTAGGGAAGGCAGTCATTCCCAAAGCGTTTATCGCATTATAGAAGGCTTCTGCACATCGCTTATGCCTCTCAATTCTCTTCTCTAATCCTTCCTCGCGGACAAGTCTTAACGCTTCGTTTAAAGCATACAACAATGGTAAGGCTGGAGTGAACGGTGTTTCCTTCTTAGTTGCAGATTCCTTCATTTGTAGCAAGTCAAAATACATGGGCTTATTCGTGGTTTTCCCTATTTTTTCCCAGGCTTTTGGGCCCACAGATATTAGTGCCAAGCCTGGGGGGCATGCTAAACATTTTTGGCTTCCAGTTACGCATATGTCGACGTTCCATTCGTCTACTGGAAGATGGTCTCCGCCTAAGACTGATACAGCGTCAACAACGAGCAGCATGTTGTTTTCTTTAGCTATTTTTCCAATTTGCGGCAGTTCTCGGGCAGTGACGCCTGTGGAAGTTTCATTGTAGACAAGAAATATGGCTTTTGCTTCCGGCTCTTTTTCAACGATTTCCTTTATTTCCGAGGCTTTTGGCGCGGTCCCCCACGGAAGATTTAGTTCTATTGGAACCCCTTTTCTCCGTTTTATTTTTTCAGCCAGTCGCTCGCTGAATACGCCGAAAACTGGAACGATAGCCTTTTCGCCTGGATTAATTAGGTTAGTTACAGCGCATTCAACCCCACCGGTTCCAGATGAAGTTAATATGAAAACGTCGTTTTGGGTTTGGAAAACATATTTGAGGTTAGCCTCTATTTCCGAGTAAAGCGCGTGAAAATCAGCTCCTCGATGGTTTATCATGGGCTGCAACATGGCATTCATTACGCTGTCTGGAACATTGGTTGGGCCGGGAAGCATTACCAGCCTTCTCTCAATCACGTTTCGCTCACCTAAAGGTTTAGAATTAAAGATTAAACACTCTTTATTAAACCTTATTTGCCGTCAAAAGGGGGCGTTAAGATTTTCTTAACGTTAGTTTGTATCCCAGCGAAATGAACTGCCCAAAACCTAAAAGATTGTGGCTCCTTTGGGATTGTGTAAGTTTAAATCAACTTTCTACGCTTATGTTTATTGTTCCTTAGTTATTTTTGCAGAGTATTGCGGTGTTTTGCATACCTTGCTGTTCTGATGTATAATATGCATGCAATCACGCCGAAAATTGCGGTTAAGCTTATTCCAAGATATACCCAAAAAGGTGATTTGATTGCTGTTCTTGATTTTCGCGTGGGGTAATAAGCGGGTATCTATCTTGGTTACTTTCACTTATTATGTAGGGGGCATCGCCTATTCCGTCGTTGTTGCTGTCGACGCCTTTGTAGTCGCTCCAGTAATTTCCCTCTTCTCCGTTATCCCAAAAGTTTGTAAAATTTCTTGTTCTAATTAGCGCATTTTTGGGCGTTGTCTAGGAAGTTGTTATGGTAGAATGTGTTGTTTTCAGCGTTGAGATAGTATGTAAAGCCTATTATGACTCCATACTTGTTGTTTTTGATAATGTTTTCATAAATGGTATTATTGTTTCCAAGGTTTACTGATATGCCGGCTTCAGAATTTTCCCTGATGTCGTTCTGAAAAATCTTGTTGTGTGCTCCTTCCACCGCTATTCCTGTTCTTCCTTTTATTACTTGTTTGTTCAATAATTTTCATATGTGCTCTGTATTAGAATGGCGCAGTCACAATTTTCAAAAATGTTTTCCTTAATAATATCGAAGGAACTGCCGCAGAGGAAAATTCCGTCTATCGCATTGTTTATGTTGTTTTTGGCGATAATGTTGTTCGCCGAGTTTGTGACTTGAATCCCGCCACTTATCACATTTTCTGCGATGGTGTTGTTGGTTGAGGGGTTGACGAGGAGCCAGTGTGAATTCAGTTCATTATTTTTAATGAATATGTTTGATGAGCTGGTTATGTTTATGGAGAAGACATACTGTTCAATGTTTAAATTTGGTAATCGTCACGTTCTTCCTGCAACAGATTACTATTCCAACAGCACCTCTAACGATGCTGTTTTGGGTGCAGCCTATGAGCGCATGCCCCGCACCATTAATTACAATATTATCGCGTTGAACTACAAGAGTATGGTTAAC
>WUQU01000149.1 GCA_009889605.1 Candidatus Bathyarchaeota archaeon
CCAACCAGAGGATAGCTTGCCTTATCAATTATGGGAATGTCGCTTAGCTCTTCATGTGTGTGCTTCGCTTCCAACGGAGGCATAGCTGGATCCATAACGGTTGTGTAACCCATTCTTGCGTAACGGTATCCCGTCGTAAAAATGGAGGGAATAGAATAGCCCACGCCAGACCTTGTTATGGTCGTTTTCCTCTCAAAGTCTTTAAAATGGTCTTCAGGCCTAAGCATTCTTCCGGAATTGACTTTTCCGCCTGCGATGTGACTGTGGATATCAACTCCTCCTGGCATGACAACCATTCCAGACGCGTCAATTATCTTAGCTCTACGCTCATCGACTTTCTCAACAATTTTTCCATCTTTAACCGCAATGTCTACTTTTTCGCCATTAATCCCGTTTAGGGGGTCGTATACGAAACCGTTCTTTACCAAAAGCTCCATTATGAAGCCTCCTTTTGCTTCAGCTCTTTAACTCTTGAGAGGATTCTCTTCAAGATTTCTTCGTCTGAAAGCAAACCGTTTGGCGGCTCGACAACCTTTTTCAAAGGAAGGGGCACATGATCCATGCGGTAGGCGGTTCCTTCTGCTTCGATGCCTGCAAACGCTGATGGGATAAGAACATCAGCCACTTGTGAAGTAGCGTTCATGTGGGGATCAATCACTATTAACGGGTTTTGAACAAGGTGCTCAGCTGCCTTTCTCGGGAAGCTTGAAACCGGATCTGAGGCAACCACTAGAGCAGCATCTGACTCCTTCCGCAAAAGAATGTCCACAACAGAGGTTTCCCCCGGATTATACCTTGGATAGCCCAGCGAAAAGTCTACTGCGTACGGGTATCCAGTCTGCCATGTCAAAATTACGTTGGCGCCCTCAACATTAAAGTGGCCTCTCATAGGCATTATAACAAACTTTGTTCTCGCGTTTAGGTCACGTATTAACGATATGGCGGCATCGATGTTTCTCCACTTGGCACCACTCATGGTTAAGCCAAGACCAAAGAAAACAGCGCCGAAGTCACAACTGACCATAGCATCAACGATTTCTTCCAAATATTCAACAGGAACACCGGCTACTTTGTCAACTTCAAGTTCTTGGTCGCGAACTAACATTCTTAAAGCTTGGAAAAGCTCATAGTCCTTGTTAGGCTCCACTTGAATAAAGTAATCAACAATATCAGCAGACCTTGTCCTCCTAACATCAACAAGTATTAGTTTTCTTCCCTCCTTATGAATTGAGGGGTACAGTGGCTTTTCAAGGTACTCTGGAGAAGATTCTTTTTTAAGGAGTCCTCGTCTAAAGGCACTTTTAATCTTTTTAAGGCCTATTAAAGCTCTGGTTTTGGATATGTAACTTCTCCAAGTGCTTTTTTCAAATCTTCCTTCAGAAAAAGCTGTGTACCTTTCGAAATGTCTTGGATGGGCGCTCCATGGATCGCACCCCCAGTAAATTACTAGATCTGCTCTATGCCTAACTTGCCCCAAAGTGCATCCTGGAAGACCAACCTCTTGAACACTTAAAATTGAGGGCCCGTGGCAGACAACAGCTGTGTTGTCGATTACCCCGCCAACCTCTTCGGCCAGTTCTATGCCAACACTTATGGCTTCGCAGCTTGTGTTACTCCAACCATACAACACGGGATAGTTTGCTTCCGCCAAAATGTGAGCTGCCTTCTCTATAGCCTCGTCAACGGATACCTTTACAAGTTCACCGTTTTTTCTTATCATTGGATGCAAGACTCTGTGTTCGCAGCAGTAGCCCAAAAACTTGGCTTCACATATGGCGCAGCCGTTTTTAACTTTGAGTATTTTCCCGTTTTCGACGGTTAATTCGATGTCGTCGCATAGGCAACCGCATACCGGACAAGTTACGGCTTTAACAACAGGCATCTTAACACTTCCCAAATTGCAGTTTAAGAAGTTCTTTTAAGGTTAATATAGGCTTGTCGGGAGCAGGTTCCACTTGAGCTGGAATTCCCTTAAAAGAGGGCATCCCTATGCTGTGGGTTTCCGGGTCAACCACAACGTTTGCCCATGGGCCATAGGGGATAAAGATTAATCCGGGATGGGGAGTTCTAATGGATTTTACTGCTTTGACAACCACAGAGCCGAACTCGGTTGAGACAAGAATGTTGGTTTTGTCTTTTATTCCAAGTTTCTTCATGTCTTGAGGATCCATGTAACAGATTGAAACGCTTTCCATGTATTCTTTTGAGGCTTTGCCGTGCTCTTTTCCTACGCCCTGTTCTATTGTGCGCCCAGTGACAAGCGTGACTTTAAGCTTTGACGGTTTTTCCATCAGCTAAACCTCTGACTATTAACCTTCACGCTTACTTTTATATATTATTAACACCTATCTTTAAAGCTTGTAACATTTTAACCTTACTAATCACCATGTATGGAAATGCACGTTTAAGGTCTGAATCCGCTTAGGATTTTTAATGCCAATGCGGCTGCGATTATGTCGGCGGTTGTTCCAGGATTCAATAGACTATCAGATTTTCTAAGCATTGAATCGAATTCGCGGAGTTTCTCCCTGCCCACTGAAGTGGTTAGGCCTCCAAGCTTCATAACCTCTTCAGCCATAAACGATACTTCACGGGCTTTTCCTATGCCAACTTTACGCGCAATAAAGGTGTCTGGATGCTTCGCCAAAACTTTCAAGAAAGCATGGATTATGGCGACTGTTAGATTTCCGTTTTTCTTGATTTCTTCCATTAAAGTTGGATAGGCAAAATCAAAGGTTACGGGATAATTGTTCACCCATTCGGAGCAGACTAGGTCATAGCTTGAGGCTATTTGGAAAACCTTGTATAGGGAAACCTTTTCGTCAATTATACGCTTTGTTGAATCTGGACTGTTAATGTCTAGGTCTGGAGCTTTTCCAAGCCCGCTTGGATTAGCAATTTTTATGGCTTCGTAAACTGCAACTGCGTCTTCAGGGGTTGTGGATTCAGCAACAAGTTTCAAGTTTCGCCTAAACTCTGAAAGCTCAAAAGAGTAATCCTCCTTCATAGGAGTCATTCCCGCAGCGACAGCCATCGGAGCGAAAAGGATTATGGTGCCAAGTAAAGTGTTGCCGCCGCTTTGCCACGCCTTAATGTCCGCAACACAATCCCTAATAATACGTCCAACACCAACGTCAGCCAGGGCAACTTCTCCCTTGGAAACTGCTATTCCCCGTTGGGCGGCAAAACTGAAATGGGGCACCGCGGCGACGGCTGAAGCAAGAAAATGCGCGTGATTGGTTCCTTCAAAACCCACAACCAAGTTCACGTTTCCAGGCTTATCAGCACTTACCTCTAAAAGAATAGCCAGCTCTAAACATTGGGCTATGTGGGTAGCTTTGTCGAAGGAAAGGTGTCTCAAACTCTGCACCTTTGGGTATAGTTCAGAATTTAAAGACTTATATTAATGTTATGTAAAAAATTACATAGGACTGAAGAAGACAACAAGATTCAATGATAGAGGAAGAGGGCATACTGCAGATTGAAAAAAATACAGTTACGCCGTTAATATGTCTTAGGTCCGTGAAAAAATGCAACAGATCATGCTAGATGTGGGAGTTACCAGCACTTTTCCATGGAAAGGGTTTGTAGAAGTTTTGAAAGCCGCCGACAACAACGCCTTTAACACTCTGTGGATTGGGGAAGACATTGACGGAACAAGAGACGTGTTCACCCTTGCCTTTTTTGCCTTATCAAAAACTCATTTAAACGTTGGTATTGGAGTAACCAGCATTTATTTCCAGAAATTGGTGAATATTGCAAGGGCAGCTGCAAGCCTAAGCGAGGTTGGTTTAGACCGTTTCAAGCTTGGGATAGGCGTTGGAAGTCTCAAAATTCTCTCTGAAATAGGAATCCCAATTGAAAAGCCTATCCCCGCAATGAAAGAAGCTGCCTTACTGTTGAGGAAGATGTGGAGCGAAGAAAGAATAACATTTACTGGTTCCCGCTTCACTTTTAACGATTACATCCCCCATTACAAGCCATTTTCAAAGATTCCTTTGTATTTTGGCGTCAGAGGACAAAAACTGCTTGAACTTGCAGGCGAAACAGCTGACGGCGTCATAATAAGCTGCCCAAAAACCTACATACCAAAAGCGATAAAGTTTTTTAAATCCAAATCGGGAAACGTCGACAAAAGAATTGTTGTATGGCTTCCAACGCTTCTGATAGAAAGTAAGCGAGATTTAGATTTTGCCAAGGAAATTGTGGTTGTTGTTTTGGCTGATACACCTCAACAAGTGATCCGCCTTTCCAAAATTAACCCCGAGGAAGCCCAAACTATTCGCAGATTCTACAGCCAAGGCGACATGAAAAACGCTTTAGAGCTTATAAGTGACGAAATCATGGATGAAATGCTCTTTTACGGCAGCGCCCAAGAAATCTGTAAGGCTTTCTCGTCTTTGGAAAGCCAAGGCGTCCATGAAGTTGTGTTTGGTCCACCATTCGGCCGCAACTTGAACTCGGCTATAACAGAAATTTCAAAGGCATGGAGGAAAATGTAATGGAATATGGGGTCAGCCTAAACATAAACG
>WUQU01000150.1 GCA_009889605.1 Candidatus Bathyarchaeota archaeon
AACACCATTGGAATAATACCGTTGTTAATCAAGTTTGCCATGTGAATTCGTGCAAAACTCTTTGCCAAAACCCCTTTTACACCCAAATAAAGCGGAACCAGTGCAGCATGTTCGCGTGAGGAACCCTGCCCGTAGTTTACACCACCTACTATAAACCCTCCTCCATTTTCACGCGCTTTTTTTGGAAAATCAGGGTCACATGGTGTCAGACAATAATCAGATAAATATGGGATGTTCGACCTGTATGGAAGAAGCTTTGCGTTAGATGGCATAATATGGTCTGTTGTAATATTGTCTCCAAGCTTTATCAAAACCTTACCTACAACAATGTCCGGTAAAGGTTTCCCCTGCGGGAATGGCTTTATATTTGGACCTCTGACAACCTCAACCTCGTCAGGATTATCAGCAGGTGGCACTATCAAATTATCATTTATCAAAAACCTTTTTGGCATCTCTACCTGTGGTTCATCACCCAGGGTTCTCGGATCTGTAATATACCCTGTGATTGCCGAAGCTGCTGCAGTCTCCGGTGATACAAGATAAACCTGTGCAGATGGTGTTCCACTTCTTCCTTCAAAGTTCCTGTTAAAGGTCCTAAGTGAAATCCCGTTTGTCCTCGGTGCCTGACCCATCCCTATACAAGGACCACATGCACACTCCAGAATTCGTGCACCTGCTGATACTAAGGACGCCAGTGCTCCATTTTCAGCAAGCATTGTGAGAACCTGTTTTGAACCGGGTGAGATTACAAGAGATACATGTTCAGCAATAGTCTTCCCTTCCAAAATCTTTGCAACTTTCATAAGGTCTTTATAAGAGGAGTTTGTACAGCTTCCGATTGCAACCTGGTCAACCCTAATCCCTTTTAGTTCTTTTACTGGAACAACATTATCAGGGCTATGCGGGCACGCTGCAAGAGGCTCTAATGAGGACAAATCTATCTCAATCTCTTCATCGTAAACAGCATCAGGGTCCGGCAAAATCTCAACAAAATCAGATTCTCTTCCCTGGGCTTTTAGAAATTCATATGTCACTTCATCTGATGGAAATATCGAGGTTGTTGCACCAAGCTCTGCACCCATGTTTGTAATTGTAGCTCTCTCTGGTATGGATAGAGTTTTTACACCTTCTCCAGTATACTCAAAAATCTTGCCAACCCCGCCCTTGACAGTCAGCCTTCTTAAAAGCTCTAAGATAATATCCTTTGCAGAAACCCAGGGCTGAAGCCTTCCTTTGAGGTTTACTTTCACAATCTTTGGCATGATTAAATAATACTCGCCGCCACCCA
>WUQU01000151.1 GCA_009889605.1 Candidatus Bathyarchaeota archaeon
CATAAAGGAAAAGATTACAAAACAGTAAATCAAATCCTAGAAGAATACATAGGGAAAAGAAAGAGTCAAACTAAAATCATTTCATGCGAACTTTTCTGTTACCTGCAACTAACAGAAAATAAAGTTTAACTGTCCAGCGCTTACCTTTTGTTTTTACTCGTAGAAACTTGGTTTGATATGTTGCTTTCTTAATGCTGCAATGTGTACCCTGCATCGTTTAGGAACGGTGAACAAACAAGTCGACAATTGAGTGCCTTATGTACTTTAATGTACATTAAAGTTTAAATATGTGTTTACATGTACTAATTAGGCTTGCAGGGATATATATGGGGAATAGCGTTTGGCTTACAGAAGTTTTTCTAAAAGTTCAATGCTTGCAAAGTTCAAGGGGAAGATTTCGCCTGTTATTTGTTTACTAAAATTTTTGAGCATTATGATTACGTCTATGTTTTAGAGTCTATGGAAGGCCTTAGAAAACTTGCGGAACACTCGTTTATCGGTTTTGCCCCACACATAGTTTTGAAGGTGAAGGATGGAAAGGCTGAAGTATTGTCGGCAAATGGGCTGTCGACTTGAGCGATTTTCGTTTTCTCGGCGGCGCCGTCGGTTACATCTCATATGACGCTCTTCGCTACTGGGAGAGGCTTCCAAGCTCGGCTTCTGATGATTTACGGTTTCCAGACATTGAAATGGCTTTATTCCTTGACGGCATAATTTTTGACCATAAAAAGGGGGAAGCCTTTTATTACTGCATGGATGAAAGCCCACTAGCAGAATTATCAATCATGTTTGAGGGAGAACGTGAGGTTGAACCCTTTCAATATTCTGAGCCTAAGGCTAAAGGATATATAGCGTCTGGCGATATTTTCCAAGTTGTCCTCTCGAAACGTTATGGATTTAAGTTTCATGGAAGCCTAGTCCAGTTCTATCGGGTTTTGCGGAAAATCAATCCATCCCCATACATGTACTTCCTAAAGATGGGAGAGCGCAAAATCGTGGGCTCTAGTCCAGAAATGCTTGTTAGGGTAGAGAACGGCTGGATTGAAACCTTCCCCATCGCCGGCACACGGCCACGCGTTAAAGACATATCTATGAACAGGGTTTTAGGAAAAGAGCTTCTTTTAGATCTGAAGGAACGCGCGGAACATGTTATGCTTGTGGATTTGGCCAGAAACGATGTGGGTAAAGTTTCAGAATTTGGTACTGTTTCAGTGCCTGAATTTATGAAAGTTTACCAATACAGCCATGTCCAACATATTGTTTCAAGGGTTACGGGAAAGCTTAGAACTGAACGCGACTGCTATGACGCCCTAAGAGCTGTTTTTCCAGCAGGGACTGTTTCAGGAGCGCCCAAAATTAGGGCGATGGAAATCATTGAGGAA
>WUQU01000152.1 GCA_009889605.1 Candidatus Bathyarchaeota archaeon
AATCTATCGATAAGATCTTACACGGAAGGACGAGTTTTGTAATAGCTCACAGATTGTCAACTATACGGAGTGCTGACCGGATTTTGGTCATAGAAAACTGAGAAATAATAGAAGACGGAAGTCATGAACAGCTTATGAAAAAGAGAGGGCACTATTACCGACTATATATGCAACAATTCGTAGAGGAAAAGGAGAAAGAGTTGTTCAACGTGTAAAAAACGAGTTTAGTAAGATTATTAGCTTTAAATCCGGAATTGGAAGAGATAATAGAAGGAATAAAAAGATTTTTTACTCTTTTGTATTCAAGAGAATGATTTTGAGATTTCGTTTATAAGTGATTGTGTATTAGACTATGTATATCCAAAATACCTGGAGGTGAAAGAATGTTGAAGAGGTTATTGCTTGCTTTAATGATATTGACTGTTCTTCTTGGTAGTTTTGCTTTTTCAAAGAAACTTGTCGTCTATTCAAGTGTTGACGAAGCAAATGCTCGAAAGATACTCACTGCATTTACAAAAGATACCGGTATAGATGTTGACTTTGTTTTTCTCTCTTCAGGTCCGGCTTTAGCGCGAATCGAAGCTGAAAAGCAGAACCCACAAGCAGACGTGTGGTTTGGCGCACCTATGGAGAACCATATCATAGCTAAGGAAAGAGGGTTAACCCAACCATACAAGATTACTATGCCTAAAGAGATATCGTCAAGGTTCTATGATAAGGAAGGATTCTATTATCCAATTTATATGAATCCGCTTGGAATTGGCGTGAACATGACCATGCTTGAAAAGATGAAACTACCTCTTCCAGAAAGTTGGAACGACTTACTCAAAACTGTTTATAAAAAGACAATACAGTACCCGAACCCGCAATCATCAGGAACAGGATATAGCTTTGTTACAGGTCTGATAAAGATTTTAGGCGAAGACGCTGCTATGAAATTCTTAAAGCTTATGGCTAAGAATGTTCAGACGTACACTCAGAGTGGTACAGCACCTTCCAAAGCGGTAGGTATAGGTGAAGCAGTCTTTGGAATACAATTCACACCTGCATTCTTCCAGTTCATGGATCAGGGTTACAATGTTAAAGTCGTCTTTCCAAAAGAAGGAGTTCCATATGAAGTTGCCTGTATGTCAATAATAAAGGGTGCAAAGAATATTGAAGAAGCCCAGAAACTTGTTGAATGGATTCTTTCGAAAAAGGGACAACAAGAGATTATCAATCAAAAAACATATTTTTATCCAATTCGTACAGATGTTGACTTTGGAAATTTGCCACCACTCTCTTCGATAAAACTGATACATGTTGATCCTAAATGGGCAGCTGATAACAAGACAAGGATTGTGAATAGGTGGATTAACGAGGTTCTACCTTACTAAAACCTCTTTTCTTTAGAAGAAGGGGCTGTGTGCCCCTTTTTCTGTGAATTTTAGTGCTTCAAGACGTCGGCGGGAGTGGAATACGAGGAGTTATTCCAAAGGTGAAATAAAAGCCCATCTAC
>WUQU01000153.1 GCA_009889605.1 Candidatus Bathyarchaeota archaeon
AATTGCCAAACATGCATGGTTCTATGCTTATGACTCCAATAACGACGGCAACTTTGATAATGAAACATGGTATGTAAGAAAATCGGACGGTACATGGCAACAGGTAGGTGCCTGGAATGCTGTTCAAAACTTCGATATTGAAAAAGTTGATACGGGCAACGATACAACAATTACTTTGCAGACAGAGAAAGTAGGAAAGTACAAAGTAGCATTGGTTGTAAGAGAATCCTTTGATACGACAGGGATAACAAACTATGTAACAGTGTATGATATGCAACGTGGTAATACTTTTGTTTGGTCAGAGGAGAAGTGTGTAACAGATGTTATAAATGTTGCACCTTTTGCTACGTTAAGTAGTAGTAAAATAGAGAAGAAGAGGGTGAATGTAACGGTACTCACTGACAAGATAAGTGCTACGGACATAAATGCTATAAATTTGAAACTAGCACAGTTTAAGAGTGTTGTTATTCCCTATGGTGTAGATGTAAATACAAATTTATATGATGGTACGAATAAGATAATAAGCGGAGCAAGTACCAGTATTTATTCGTTTGGAATCATTACAAACCAGCAACCCGGTTTTGATGATATCTACTTACAAGCGAAAACAAATCCTAACACCTATTACTTAGACGAGAATGGGTTAAGCTGGCAACCAATAACCAGTTCCTATACTGTTACAATTGGCAAGCAAAACGGTAATGATGTCGCATACTTTAACAATACTCAGGTAGCAACGTTCACAAGTGGAATTAAAAAGGTTAAAAATGGGTTATGGGGATTCTACAGCACTTCAAAGTCAGCATGGGTTTATGTACCTTATGTTTTTGTTCTCACTAATAATGGAAAACTCTACAGTATCCACTCATATACTGGTAGTTTAAAGCTTATACAAAGTGATATAAAAGACTTTGTTTTACTGGATCTACAAATTACTCGTTATAGTGGTGATGGGAGTGTTGTTGACTGGACTCGGATACTTCGCATGTGGTTAGTAACAAACAGCAACAGTATTCAGAGCTGCGAAATTGCTAGGCACAATTCAAGAGGTTCTGTTTCAGACAGGGCAACACTGCCATACTCATCAAATTGTGATTACGACGGTGGACCTTTTTACGACATAAAAGTTGGGCTAAATGGTGTATATGTTCAGCCTGTTAGCGGTAGTGGTTGGTACTACTACCCTAGTAGAATATCCTTAAAAGACTTTTCTATATACCTTGACGGTGCAACATTTGTGGATTATAACAACACCGTACCACGAGTTGACCTTGATTATAAAAAAGGAATTAACGTAGATGTTTTGCGCAGCATATTTATGTGGTACCCTGAAATAGTAAAGTATGGAGATAATTTGATATATTTATCCAATCTTGTTTTAGATACAAAAACTACAAACTTGGGAAGGATATATATAGAGTATAT
>WUQU01000154.1 GCA_009889605.1 Candidatus Bathyarchaeota archaeon
GTCTATGGGCATTTGCAGATGCAAGTATTCCATCCATGTGCTCATGCTTTCTTTGCTGACACATGGAGAGCCAGGCTAAGCAGGCGACATATCCAAAACACTGCCTTCAATAAGCACTTGGCTGCCCTTACTAACGGTTTTGGGTGCTGCGCTTACGCTGGTCTGGCTTTTGCCCTTGCCGAAGACATACATGTAGCCGTCGTAGCCTCCGACGGTGAGGTAGCCGTCAGCAATTGGGCCGACTGTTCCCCAAATCTTCGTCTTCCATATGAGTTCGCCGGTGGTGGCGTTCAAACAGTGGACTCCCCAACCCCCTAGTGATAGGTTGGCTTTGAGTGTGTTCGGTGTTGTATGCGTAAAGTTTTCCGTCGGCGATCCAGCCTGCAGCGTTGAAGCAGTAAACTGTGTCGCCTTCTCCGCCGATGTATGGCGACTCGTATGGGCTGTCAGCTTTTGCCTCATACTTCCATTCTATTTTGCCGTTAGTCCAGTTGAACGCGTATATGCCTGAGTAGCCGAAACGGTAGAACAGGCCGTATGCTGATGCTATGCCGTAGGCGCCGAAGCCACATATGTCCCATGGATAGTCCATCTGCTCGCTCTTCCACAAGAGGTTGCCAGTACGCCCGTCAAAACACATGGTAATACCCGCCAGCATTTGTGGTTGCCTGATCCTGCGTCAATATGGCAAGTTTCCTAAACTGGGCAATTGAAGCGCTGGGGTGGTATATGGATTCAAAGAATTCCTTATCCCATAACACGTTGCCGGTTTTCAGGTCGTAGGCTTTTATTCTAAGTCCATAACGGAATCCTGTTGCGTTGTCGTAGGGTATGTACGCGTATGGGAAGCCTGTCACAGGCGTGTCAAACCAGCTTTTCTCCACACAGCGGTACGCTATTCCTGCCTCGAAATCCATCAAGTCGCCGAGGTCTGCTCTAGGCCAGCTTATGTTGCTCACTCTCCTGCTTTTGAAGCTTGAGCTAGTTCCAAAAGTGGTCCAGTTGATCAGCCTATATATGCCTGCGATGGGCGAGCCTGGTAGTCCAGGTCCGCCTGTAGAGCTTAGCGTCTGCACGCTTAAGACGTACCATTTCGGCAGTAGGTTCCTGTTGTTAATGGGGATATGGAGACGTTGAGGCTTACTGCGCCTGTTGCTGGGGTGTATTTTATTAGTCTTCCGCCGCCTATGTAGATTAGGTTCGGGGTTATGCCCACGGCGGCTTCAGATCCGGTACTGCGGGCATTCCCTCGCCGTATTCTATGACTGTTAGTGCTGAAACTCCTGTGCGTTCCCAGTATATTTCGCCTGTTCGCAGGTCGTAGCATTGCCAAACGTTCTGGGTTGCGCCGTTGAAGGGTTTTGTAACCGTCTGGTAGGCAAGGCCTTTGTAGATGATGGAGGGAGTGCCGGAGCTGCTGGTCATGCTTTTGTATCCTTGATCGCCGCCAAGGATGCCTGACACTGTGAGCATTCTTTTCCACACTACGTGGGAGCTTTCAGGTCCAAGCACCCAAGGAGTAAACCTACCGTTTTCCCAGCCCATAAAGCCCATGCTCCAGTATCTGCTTGTTTTTGGGTAGAGTTTGTCCCATGTTGAGCTTGCTTTTGCTGGTCCGCGCCATGGGTAGTCTCCGAGGATGGCCCACCATTCTCTGTTTTCTTTGGCTACTGGCCTTGTCCAGTAGTCTGTTGGCAGTGGGGATTCAGGCCAAGAGTAGACTATTTCCTCTTGGCATAGCACTGTTAATTCTCTGCTGGAGGTAGGCTTGTAATAGAGGGATTTGGTGTAGCTTTCAGTGTAGCCTGCGTAGCTGACTCCGGCGGGGGTGGTGTAGTTTCCAGCTGGGAAATATTGTCCGTGGAATTCCCATTTGAATTTCCATGTTCCAGGCTGATCTAGGTACCATTCAAACCATGCTGTGGAGTCAGCGCGGTAAGAGTCGATGGTGAAGGATATTTGGGTTCCGTTAGGCATGGTTATTATGGCCTTGTAGTCTGTGAAGTAGCGTGTGAAGGATGGGCCGGGAACAGTCCACATGTTAACCAGCACAGGCTGGCCAACGCCTACAACTTTGGGTCTAACACTGATGTATACGTCAACTTTAAACTCAACGTCGGGGGTGACTCCTGCCGGCAGCCTTTGGCCGCCGTTAGGCTGCAATTTTTGCAGACTCACCCCACCAGCCCATACCATACAATCCCTGGTCAATATACGACTGGCCATGCACAGGCAAAACAGCAAAAACGCCCAAAGCCATCAAAAGAACCAAAACAACCGCAATAACCATCTTCGCTTTACTTGTCGGCAAACGCATTTTTCCTCCTCTAATTTACTTCGTTGCCATGTTTGTTTACTTAAGCCTATTAAATTTTTAATTTAACAATCGCGGTGTATCAAAAACGTGACAATAGACGTAGCCTATTTTCCCATAAAGCAGTGCGCCAAGCATCCGCCTTGAACCTTCAACGGTAACCACGGCTTTGCAGAGAAAACCAAAAATATAAACAGAAATAGATAATTTTTAAACATAAGGAATGTAAAAATGGCATGACAACAGAGTCCAATTCCAAAATAGAGAGGTTAAAGGTTATTTTGGATTCGAACGCTTTATTTGTGCCTCTTAAGTTTAAAATTGACATTTTCGAAGAATTAAAAACGCTTTTGAAAAGAAATTTTGGGCTTGTCCTGCTTTCGCCGGTTCAGCGGGAGCTGGAGAGGCTTGCAGAGAAGGGTTCGCCGAAAATGCGGAAAAACGCTCTTTACGCCTTAAAGCTTGCTGAGAAATGTGAGTTGGTAAATGTCGTTAGTGAAAATGGGATTTCGCCCGACGACATTATTGTTAAAGTTGCTGGGGAATGGGGTTGCCCCGTGTTTACCAATGATAGAAGGCTTAGGAAGAGGTTAAGAGATATAAGTGCGCCAGTTATTTATGTGAGACAAAAATCACGTTTGGAAATTGACGGGAGGATATAACGCATGTTTAAACTCGTAACAATGGAAGATACGATTCGCATTCCTCCAGAAACCTTCGGCAACCCGTTGGAAAGTGTAGGCCATCAACAGGTTAAGGCAAAATATGAAGGCGTGGTTGACGAGAATTTAGGCTACGTTGTAGCCGTAACAAATGTGAAAGTAAGCCCAGTGGGCAAAATAATTCCAGGAGACGGCGCCACATATCATAAAGTATCCTTTTCCCTTCTAACGTTTTACCCAGTCCTCCAAGAAGTGGTGGAAGGCGAAGTAGTGGAAATCGCTGATTTCGGAGCTTTTGTACGCATAGGGCCAGTTGACGCGTTGCTTCATGTTTCCCAGTTAATGGACGACTTCATTTCCTACGACGAAAAACAGGGAGTGCTTTTAGGTAAAGAGACAAACAGAAAATTGACGACAGGAGACAGAGTGCGCGTCCGAATAACAGCAGTTTCGCTTGGCAGAGCAGGAGGCTCAGCAAAGATAGGTGTAACCGCAAGACAACCTTTCCTCGGCAAGTTGGAATGGATTGAAGAGGACTTGCACAAGACAGGGGAAACCGAAGAGAAGAAGAAAGAACAGAAGGGCGATGAACAGTGAGCGAAAAAGCATGCACCACTTGCCATATGATAACTTCTGGAAACATGTGCCCAAAATGTAAAACTGCAAATTTAAGCGACGACTTCAGCGGGCTAGTGATAATATTCGACCCAGAAAATTCGGAAATCGCAAAAGCAATGAACATCAAAGAGAAAGGACGCTACGCTTTAAAGGTCAGATAGAATGAACACAGCATACATAATTACGCAGAAACTGCAGAGGCAACTAAAAAAGCCATGGGGCACACTGGTTCGCGGCTCATTTAAAGAAACAACACAAATACTTGAAAACATTTTGAGAGAGGAAAAACCGCCAAGCATAATCTCCGTCGGGGATACTGTTTCAAAAAACCTTGTGAAAAACAAAATCTTCCCAAACTTACTAATCATAGACAATAGGGCTATGCGCACTGCCATAAAACCAGCCGCCCTTCCCGCAGACAAAGAACTCCACGTCAAAAACCCTCCTGGAACCATAACCCAAGAAGCATTAAACACTGTTCAAGAAGCCTTCAAAGCAAACTGCAGAGTCAAAATAGTCGTAGACGGAGAAGAAGACCTCCTAACATTAGCCGCGACTTTATACGCACCCGAAAACTCCATTATAGTCTATGGGCAACCCCATGAAGGCATTGTTGTTGTAAAAGCCACCAAAGAGAAAAAAGCTGAAGCGGTGGAAATATTGAAAGAAATGGAAAAGACTGCGAAAGACTAAATAAAGAGAAAAAGGTATCAACTCAAACACCGTGGGAAAAATGGAAACCAAAATACTATCAGAAACAGAAAACAAGCTACTAAAACGCAAAGAAGTAGTTTTCCAAGTGGAACATAGTCAAACGGGCAGCACACCGCCTAGAACTGAGGTTAAAGAGGCCCTCGCAAAGGCATTAAAAAAGGATGCGAACTTGATTTTCATTAAAAAAATGGAAACCAAAACAGGAACACGAACAGCCATAGGAACAGCGAACATTTATGATTCTCTGGAACATGCAAAGCTTATTGAGCCAGAGTACATTGTCAAAAGGAATATACCGACGGAAGAACAGAAGAAAGAAGGAGGATAGCATTGGCCGAAGAAGCAGCAGAAGCGCCTAAAGAGGCAAAGGCGAAAAAAGGAAAACGGGAAAAAAAGAAAAAAGAGGAAAAAGGCGTTTATTCACTCTACAAAATAGATAAGGACAAAGTTGTTAGGCAACGCCCTACATGTGAACGTTGTGGGCCAGGATACTTTATGGCTGACCACGGAGACAGATACGCTTGCGGACACTGTGGCTTCACACGCTACAAGCACGCTTAAACGCTTAAATTACACTGTGCACGCATAAAATGTGATGATTAGAATTGATTAGGGTTAATGTTTCGATAACAAACATTTCTGGAGAACGCTTCTGGGATATTTCGAAGCCTGTACCTCCTATTCAAATAAACACTAACCTTAACCTTGTTGAGGTTGAGAAAAAAGCTGAAGATATGTTGGAAGTGCCCTTTGTTTTAACTGTCAACTATAACCCTTCAGTAGCCCAGATAAGCCTAAAAGGAAGAGCCTATGTAGCAGGCAGCAAGGAGGAAATAGGCAAAATATATTCAGAATATAAGGAGAAGAAGCCCCCGCCTCCAGTGCTGGTTCAGTCTATTTCAAACGTGGTTTTTGTGGAAAGCATAATTTTGTCTAGAACTTTAAATGTTCCGCCGCCCATTCCGTTGCCGCAGATTCCACCAGCTAAAGAGCATATAGAAAAGAAGCCTTCAGGAGTAGACTACACCGCCTAAAAAGAGGACGTCTCTTCGAAATTTATAGGGTAAAACACACCCTTATTTCAGAGGAACATACATCGAAGAGCGCGATGCGCCTATACCAGGAGTGCCATGCTTTACGGGTTTGTTGGTTATCGCAAACTCGCCTAAATAATGCCCGATCATTTCAGGCTTAATTTCTACAGGAACAAATTCCTTGCCGTTATGAACTAGAATTTTGAGGCCTACCATTTCAGGCAGGATAACCATATCGCGAGCATGGGTTTTAATTGTCACGTCGCCTCCTTTTCGCATTGCTTCTTTTGCTTTTCTAATGTTTTCTAGGAGGGCACGCTGCTCCAGAGACAAACCGCGATGGAGGCTTCGCCTCTGCCTTGAAGGGAGTAAGTTGATAAACTCGTCCATAGACATACTTTGCAGTTGCTCAAGCGTGAAACCGCGGTAAGTGAATTCCCTCGGCATATTTTCAACCCACGTTTTATCTCGATTTAAATGTTATAAACTTTCTGGCTTTCTACTCTGTTGTGCGTTTTTTCTTTCGCCCTGCTCCCCTCGCCGCAATCAGTCCAACCTTCTTTCCCGGCGGAGCATTGCGCGAAACTGTTGTAACTTTCCTTGCACTTCTTTTGCTGCTTCCATAGGGGTGCACCGCCGCAACCATGGCTTTCCCTCGGGTTCTCGGATATTTACGCCCTCTAGCCCTCATCAAGTGGAATCTGGATCCAGCTTTGAGGAAGGGCTTTTCAGTTCTGCCAGCACCGGAAACCACGCCTATCGTGGCTCTGCAACCGTCGCTTATGTATTTTGTTTTCCCAGAAGGCAGTCTTATCATGGTTCCTTGAGCAGTGTGAGCTACCACTGTTGCATACGCTCCCGAAGATTTGGCAATTTTACCGCCGTCTCCCGGCTTAAGCTCTATATTGCAGACTATTGTACCTTCTGGAATCTTTCCCAACGGGAGAATGTTTCCCACCTCCACCTGGGCTTTACCGCCCATTTGAATCTGCTGCCCCACGTATACTCCTTCTGGAACCACAGTGTAGCAGGTTTCACCATTTTCAAACCGTATCAACGCGAGAGGGGCGCCCCGCCCAGGTTCATGGAGAATTTCTTCAACTATGCCTTTCATTAAAGTATCTGAAATATCTTGCGTTTTAGGGGGATATCTAGCTGGTGCCACACGTTTTTGGGTTGCAGCCCTAAATGTTGGCCCGCCACGCCCCCTTCTTTGGACACGAATTCTTTTTCCCATGGTTTATTCACTCCATAATTTACAGTATTCCAAGTTTAATAGCCACATCTGCCGCTTTATACTTTGGAGAGAGTTTAACAAAGGCCTTTTTTTCGCCGTTCGGAGTTATGGTGATGGTGACTTTTTCAACTTCAACCTCGTAAAGTTCCTCAACAGCCAGTTTAATGTCAAGTTTTGTTGCTTTAAGGTTAACTATGAAGACTAGTTTGTTTTCCTTTTCAACCATTAAGCTTGCAGATTCAGTCATTAAGGGATAAAGTATTACATCATAAGGGTCCATCAAGCTTCGCCTCCGCCATAAAGTTTATCTAAAGTTTCAATGGCGCTTTTCGTCCATATCGTTAACCTTCCAGGATGTGTGCCTGGTGCAAGAACCTCCGGGTTTAAACTTTTAACTGTGACTATTTCTAGGCCTGGAATGTTCCGCGCGGCTTCGCCTATGCCTTTGTCTTCAGCCACAACTATGAGGGGCCCTACAGCTTGCTTTATTTTTCTTCCACGCCGCTTGCCTTTACCAGCTCTAACCTTTACGCTTTCTCTAACCCTGTATAAGTCGGATAAAACTCCAAGATTTATGAGGGCTTCTTCAACTTCCTTTGTCTTCTTCAAACTCTCCAGCTCGTCCACAGCTACAATTGGAACTTGAGAGATATCTTCAACAGAGTGCCCCCGAGAGGCCACCAGCTCTTTCGAGGCTGTAGCCGCTATCGCGGAGAAAAGGGCTAACCGTTTCTCTTTTTTAGGAATTCTTTTAACAATCTTCTTCTCCGAAGTTGGCGGGTGAGCCACTCTTCCACCCACTGTTCCAGGGGCAAAGGCTCCGGTTCCTCCGGGGCCCTTTATTCTCGGAATTCTTGCCATGGCTAAGCCTACGCCTCTTGATTCGGCGGTTGTCCTTTTCCCAGCCATTGGGTCTCTGCCTTGGGGTTGGAATCTTTTAGATTGAAGCGCCAGAACAGCGCGTTTTATGACGTCTGGCCTTATGGGAGTCTCAAAAATTTGCGGCAGCTTCAATTTTTCAACGGGTTTCCCATTAAGATCGAAGACTTTCACTGTTTTAGCCATGGACTTTCACCGTTACTTCCCCTGAGGTGATTCTAGGGACAAGTATGTGACTTGCGGGGGCTCTTCTGGAACTTGTTTCGGCGGGCGTGCTGGATAACGCAGTTTTATCGGACGCTTTTCCGGCCCAGGGATAGTTCCTTCTATGAGAAGGTAGGGGCCGCGGATTATGCCGTATCTTATGAAACCGCCTTTCGGAGTTACTTCTTTGCCGTCTTTGCCGATTTTTAAGATTCGTTTGTTGTATTCTGTCCTTTGGTGGAAGCCCATTTGCCCAGCTCTTGGAACAGTATACATAACGTGGGGTGGGTTCCACGGCCCAAGGGTTGCCACGCCCCTCTTGGTTTTTCTTCCTTTATGCTGAAGGATGGCTACTCCCCAACGCTTTACTGGCCCTTGGAAGCCTTTCCCAGTTGTTACCCCAATCACGTCTACATGTTGGCCTTCCTTGAAAACTTCATTTGGGTTTACGGTTTTCCCAAGAAGACCTTTTGCATATTCAAACCGTTGCTGTAGGGTTCCTCCACCTATTTCGATTTCAGCCACATCTGGCTTTTTCTTAGGCACACTTGCCTGTTTAGGCTGGGTTATGGCTATAACACGGATTTTTGAAACTTTCGCCAAGTTTTCCTCGATTTTCTTCAAGTTTTCTTCCGTGTTAAATTTCTCTGGAAGAGTGAAAACTCTTTCAAGGTCGTCTGGAGGCTCCGCCATCCAAGCCTCTGCGAAGGTTTGGAGCCCATAAGGTGTTTTCGTATAAGCTCTTATAGCGCAGATAAGCAGCGGCGGCGTCTCAAGAACCGTAACCGGACGAAGCACTTCTTTCCCAAAGTTTGGCGAGCGTTTCCTGTCCTCTATAACCATAGCGTAGGTCATGCCAGCCTTATAACCCACAAAACCCAAAAGCCTAGGCACGTCAGCCTTTATTTCAGGCCAGTAACGGATTCGCGCAAGTATACTTTTAGCGCGTTTCCTAGGTAAATAGGATAGCGAACCATGTTTTGGAGCATGATGTTTTCTGTGGCCCATCTTTTCCCGCTTCGCGTCTTCTAGGAATGAATACATTAGGTTATAAATTTTATCCTTCCAGTAACCTCACATTTTTCGTGCCTTTCCATTGCTAATAGGGGGATACTTCTGTCGAAAACCCGCAAAAATGTTATGGTGGATTCTAGGGGCTTGCGGCAATAATAATCATAATTGCATTAATCGTCTGGCTCATGCTTTCTGGTGGTTCACCAATACAGCCTATAGAAACTCCGGGCGAAGTCCCTGAGTAAAGGTTGCGCTTACGGAACAAACCTAAACCCTCTTTTTTCAACTTTATAGACAACTAGGGTCTAGACTTTTGAATACCACTTTTTGGTTATTGCTTCAAAAATTTTTTGAGCTGATTGTTCCGGAGTAAGCCTTGCCGTGTTTATTGTTATTTCCGGGTTTATCGGCGATTCGTAGGGTTGTCCTACGCCGGGCACCGTGGGGGCTTTTCCTTCTAAGGCTTTTGCATAAATTTGTTTTGGCGCATGGTAGGTTTTGCCCCTTTTTGATTCGCGTTCCATACATGTTTCCAAGGGACATTCTAAGTAGGCTTCCATAAACCGTGGGATAAGTTTTCTAGCGTTTTCTCTGTAACGCCGCAGATTGCCAGTGGCGTCGATGACAACGTTTACTCCGTTTCTGGTTAAAAGTTCGGCAATGTAGACAAGCGTGGCGTAAACTATGTCGCGTTCCTCTAGGGAGTATGTTGGGTTAGGCGTCAAAACTTTGCGCAGCGCGTCAGAAGACAAAAGTTGTGCGGGTATGCCTTCTTTTTTCAGAAGTTTAATTAAAGCTTCTGAAACGACGGATTTGCCGCTTCCAGGCAAGCCTGTAACCCAGACGCACCAACCTTCATGCAACCCAAACCACTTCTGAAAGAGGTTTTATTGGGCAACAGCCTCTTAAACTCTAATTCTGCAAAATGTTTATTAATTGTTATCATTTTTGGGTTTGGAAGGGATTGTTATGTTGATTGTTCAAATTTCGGATGTTCACTGTGGATCCATGTTTAATTATGGGGTTTTCCGCACAGCCATGGACGAGATTAACGCTTTGTCGCCTGATGCGGTGGTGATAACTGGAGACATAACAGAGAACGGTATCCTCTCAGAGTTTAAAATGGCAGCAGAAGAATTCAAAAAACTGAAAGCGAAAAATGCCATATACATCAGCGGAAACCATGATTACCGTGCAACGGGCTATTTGCTTTTTAAACAGTTTTTCCCCTTCAACCAGGTCACAGAGGTAGAGGACGCAGTAATAATAGTGCTAAGCAGTGCTCGCCCAGACAGAGACGACGGCGAAGTCGGCCACAGACAAAACCTATGGTTGGAGAACACGTTGGAAAAATATAAAGACAGAGTGAAAATTGTGGCGATACACCACCACATAATCCCGGTTCCAGACACGGGTGCAGACCAAATTACAATAGTGGACGCAGGTGATGTCCTAAGAAGTCTTGTAAAAGCAAAGGCAGACCTCGTTCTATGTGGACACCGTCACAGACCGTGGAAATGGCAAATAGAAAATATACCAGTGATTCACGCTGGAAGCGTTTCATGCGAAAAACTGCGAGGCTTTTTCCTCAACTCATACAACGTAATAGAAGTAAAAGACAAAAGGGTTAAGGCAAAATTGAAAATCGTCGGCGGAGACTACATGGACTTTAAAGAAGTAATCCAAAAACGAGAAATTCTTCAAGCCTCAGATGTTTCAGAATGCAGCGACTCGCTGGCAAGATGATAAGGGATTAAACCGCATTTTAAACACAAATCCTCCAGTAAACCGTAGTGGTCAAACTGGAAAAGGTGGCTCTCACAGCGGCAGTCAGAACACCCAAACTTTTTAACCGCAAAACCCTTTTTGCGAAACTCGCGTGCCACAGCGCACTCCTCGTGTTTTTCAGCTTCTTTATAGAAGGCTTTTAGGGCTTTTGTATGTGTGTTTGCAAGAAAATAGTCAACGTGCCAAAACTTTCGCTTTGCTCCCTGAAAGTGCCGCATTAAACGTTTATCAATGCCGTTTTGAGCTGAACCTACATAGGCGTATAAGCCTTTCTTGAAGGTGATGTTTCTCAAGGCGCCGACTCTAATGGTTATGTTTTTGTTGACGGAAATTATTAGAACGTAAATTCCTTTCACGAAGCTCATCCGCTTGTGAAACATTGGCGTGTACCATTTCAAAATTTCCTCAGCAGTCTTATCAGAATAACCCATCTGTCTAAGCTTTTTCTTCAAATCAGCCGCAGAATCCTCGCTCAAGAATAAACCCCATGCGAGCCTAATTTTGCAATCTGGGGTATTTATCTTTTAAACCTACATGCCTAAACTGGTTGGATGTATGTGTTTACAGCGTCTAAATCGAACTTTCCGTGGCGCAGAACATTTTTAACAAAGTTTAGAAGTTTTACTCGGACGTCGCGGCTTAAGTTTGGATACCATATTGGGGAAGCCACAACCAAACCTCGCCAAGCATAGAAGGGCTGAACCACTTCGAGGATTTCCAAGTCTCCAGTCTTCTGCAAATAGTTCTCCCAGAAAAGCCTATACAACCGCTCGAAAACTCCGGCAAGTTCGCCATACTTCTGCAAAGAATAGAAAATGTAGTTAATGGTCATGGCTGTAACGTCGTCTGCAGGTTCTCCCCACTCGCCTCGGCTTCTATCCAGAACAGTGAACTCATCGCCTTGATGGAACATCACATTCCAAGGGTGAAAATCGCCGTGCACTTGGCTAAGCCTATGCGCTTTGCGTTTAAGACGCCAACGCCAAGCCACACACTCCTTCTCGATGCCGATTAAATCTCGCTCATTAACGTATTCCAGTTCAAGAGGGTAACTATCTAACAAGCCCATTATGCACTCGCCGTGTCCTACAAGTTCGCGAACTCTGCGCACATAAAGCCACGGCGCATCATTTTTCAAACTGTGAATTTTAACAAGGTAGTTGGAAAGCACCAAACACCGTTTTTCATCTAGCTCACTTATCTTGCCCGTATCCTTAATGCGGTCTAAGTCTAAATGGTAAAGTTTGCCGTCCACATACTCGGTTAAAATGAAGAATTCACCACAATCTCCGAGGGATTTTAAACTTTTGCCTTCTACAGTGAAGGCACCCACATCCACTGAACGCACATGCAGAGGCAGTTTGTTAAAGGCTGAATGCTGCCAAAGCAGAATCTGAGCACGATCAGAAGGGAAATCGTGCCCAAACCCTTCAGGCCGCATTGTTTCTAATACAACACGTTTAACTTCGCCCTTAACTTTGAACTCAATAACGTATGGAACACCATAGCCGAAACCCTTCAAATCCTTGACGCCTTCAGTTTTCTCACCGCCAAGCCTCCAAAAACCACAAATAGTCACAGGGCAACCGTACAAGCATGAAAGATATTCTTGAAGAGTCTTCTCAGATAAACTTGCAGACATGCCACCTTTTTCTTCAACCATCCTTTTAACACCGCCAACCAACACGCATAAGAGAAAAGGACTACTTAAATATAAACTGGAAACAGAAAGCTTAACCTAAAGAAGGGGCCCAAGTTTGGAAAAAGAAAGCAAACTCTTCTCATTCGCAAAAGTTTACAGAGATTTGACGGAAGTTCTCATGGATCATAAACTGGCGGCTTTAGGCGACGCTTACATAAACTTTGCCTATTCTCTGGCCTTATCCAAGAATAAGGGGCAACCATCTGGAGCAAAAGTTAGGGGCAGCGTGCTTGCAGAAGCTTTTAAAAAAGCGGGTTTAAGGGAATATATGCCTTCGAGGGTTTCGCGGCACATGTTAGCCGACGCTGCTGAAGCCTTAACCGTTTACGCTTGGCTCCACAGCTATCTAACACTAGAGGAAAGTGTAGCAATGCTTGAGAAGACTAAAAACCCCGTTGAAGGCTTCACCAAACTGCTTTTAACGGTAAAAGATAGAGTTAAGTTTTGAGGGCTTTTTGAAGTTCTTCGCCAAACTTCTTGTTCATTTCTCTGGCTTTTTCCACAGCTTTTAATAAGGCTTCTTCAGGCTTTACCCTACCTTTTGTCCGCACATAGATTATTGGGTTCGATGCGAGCGGATGGGGAACATCGTAACCCGCTAAATCCACATTTTCATCTTCAAGAAGTCTTTTCTGCAACAAATTGCAAAGCGTGTGTCCTGCGCCTTCAACTTCGATTTTAAGCTCATTTTCGGTTTTCTTTAAAACTTTAATTTTCATCTATGCATCACCTGTTTCAGATTATTCCCTTCCCATAGTCTATAGTGGTTTTGCGCTTTTCAATTTTCCCACATCGCAAACACTGCAAACCGCGACCCCTCTGCTCCAGCATGGAGCCACAATTGGAACAGAAAGCGTAAACAACACCTAAACCCTTATCCCTAGTGGATAGATGGTAAACCCTATTCGTCTCGCTTATAACTTTTGCCCTTAGGATGTCGCCGGGTTTGCAAACGTCAAACATGGAGTCAATAAACCTTAAATGCGCATCTGAAACGTGGAGAAAACCAGTAAAGAATCCTGAAAGAATCTTATTGCCAATTTTAAATATCCGCACCGTGGCGGTTTGAGGATGAACACTGGAAACTTGCCCCACAACTATGCTTCCAACCCTAGGCGCTTTTGCGCCATGAACTAATGGAAAAACTGAAACTTGTTTGTTGGAAAAATCAACAAGCGCGCGGCCAACAACCTTTGAATAAATAATTCCATCCTTCACATATGTTCCAGTATCTGGAATAAACTCTTCAATAACGCCTAATTGTTCTCCAGGCAACACGAATCTACCACTGTCCCGCTTTGAACCCGGCAAACTCACCACTAACACCTCAAACTATAATGACGTTAACATTATATGGTGAAAGCTAAACCTTATGCACCTCAATAAACCTTTTCATCTTATTTCTTAAACAACATTGAAAGCTAGTTCCAAAACAGCCCTTTTTCACAGATTTCTTTCCAAGAAAGCTCGCCGACAACAACACGTGCCTCATTTATGGTTAGCAGGGGTTTTCGGAATTTTGAAGAGTCCTCAATGGATATCCGCGGGCACGCCGTGTTAACATAGGCATCAACCACTGGAAACTCCATGACGACTTCTGGGTTTAGCTCTCTGAAAGCAAAAATATACGCGCCTTTACCGTTTTTCTCAAGCTTTTCCTTGATGCTCAACGCCTCGTCGAAACGTTTCTGTCCAGGTTTCAGACCTACAAGAACAGCGAAGGTTTTCGCCTTTTCCGCTTCCTGAATGCTTGCCCATCTCTTTTTAAGAATCTTCTGAGCCTCATCATCAACGGCGTAAGCCCGTTTTTCATATGGGTCAGCAACTATTGTTGGCTTTGACGTTGAAAGAGCCAAGCCTAAGGCGTGAAAACGTCCGCCGCCAATAAAGAGGAAGGCTTCAACATCTTCGGCTATGGACCTCGCATTGCTGTAGTCGCATCCTATAACTTGCCCTGGGTAACTCATGCGGCCGGCATCGCCAACCATGACGGTTTTTCCAGCTCGAACCAAAATCTCTTTAACTTCATCAAGAGTTTGGACATGCTGAACTGTTGTGGCTAAACCTATTTTACGCCATTTCTCTATAAGAGGCAACGCCTGCTCCACAGCCGACTCAACGCTCAAAGTTGCTCTCGCTTCAACATAAACTGTGGGCACCTTCTCATACTTCAAAAGCTTTGAATGCCCATAATGGATTATCATGTCGACACCTAGGCTTTCAGCCTCAGTTGTCGCCAAATCACATGCACCATAGCATGGATCTGCAGAAATTATAGGTAAGGCGCCTGTTTTTTCAACAATTTTGGCAATTCTTACACCTTCATTTTTCAGTCCTTGCGGAAGCTGTATTAGAACGCGTTTGGCTCCAAGTTTGGTTATCTCTTGTTTCACTCTTTCTTCTTCAAAATCAAATCGTTCCAAACTCAAACACCCAAAATAGTAACATGGGATTATGCAAGTGGTTGGGGAATGCGAAAAGAGCGTGTTTGCTATTTTGTGTTTTCATCCCATTGAGGCGCCCATTCCCAGTCTTGCTTTGGCCTTCTGATTGGGCGCCCTAAAGCGGTCTCACGTTGCTCAGCAAGTCTTTCAAGGATGATTTTTTGTTCTATACTTGCGACGTGGTTTTTGGTGGCTACTACAGCGTCAGCGTTTACTGAAATGCTGTCTATCCCGGCTCTTACAAGGAACTCTGTGAAGTCTGGAAGGTTGGATGGGCCTTCTCCGCATATAGAAACTGTGCAACCGTTCTCGTGAGCCACCTTTATTAGATGGGCGATTATCCGCTTGACGGCGGGGTCTCTCTCATCAAAGTATCCCATTTGCCCGAGGCGTTCCGAATCCCTGTCAATCATAAGTATTCCTTGGGTCATGTCGTTTGAGCCTATGGAGAAGCCGTCGCATAGCTTTGAGAATTCGTCGGCGAGGATGGCTATTGAAGGTGTTTCAGCCATGAACCAAACTTTAAAGTCCTTATTTCTTTCTAAACCTTCTTCCTTCATTATTTGTAAACATTTTTTGGCTTCCCAAACGGTGCGCACAACCGGAAGCATAACCCAAACGTTTTTTAGGCCCCATTCTTCGCGGCACTTTTTGATGGCTTGGCATTCTAGGCGGAAGGCCTTCTCGTACCATTGGCTTATGTAGCGGCTGCAGCCTCTCCAACCCAGCATTGGGTTAGCCTCAACAATTTCGTATTTGTCTCCGCCTTTCAACTCGCGGTATTCGTTGGTTTTAAAATCGCTGAAACGTACCACAACTGGACGGGGTTGTATAGCCCTAGCAACCGTTGCTATGCCTTCAGCAAGTTTATCCACAAACTTTTGGCCTTGCCCGATTTCCACAAGATAAAGCGGATGCTCACCTATGTAGCTGGCTAGGATGAATTCTGTACGCATCAGCCCTATTCCTTCAAAGGGTAAATCCTTATATTCTTCTATTTTTTCTGGAACACCCAGGTTCATGTAAATTTTTGTGGCGGTTACGGGAACCGGTTTGAAAATGCCTCCTGCAACAGTTGCTGAAGAAAAGTCGGTTCTAGGGGAAGGCAACTGCTCTGTTAGTGTCGGTATGACACCTTCGTAAACAACCCCGTTCCGTGCATCAACAGTGTATTCTCTACCGCTGATCATAAGCTTCGTGGCATTTTCGGTTCCAACAACACAGGGTATTCCAAGTTCACGGCTAACTATGGCTGCGTGGCACGTTACACCACCCTTGTCAGTTACAATTGCACCAGCAAGCTTCATGAAAGGCACATAATCGGGGTTAGTCATTTCCGCAACCAAAATATCGCCTTTTCGCATGATTTTAGCGGCTTCTTCCGGGTTTAGAACAACTTTTGCAGTGCCAGCGCCTATTCCCCTCCTGCCAGCGGCTATACCCTTAACCACAACCTTTAACTCTTCAACTGGCCTAGCCAAACTAGCTTCAGCTTTCTTTTCAAGAGCCTTCTCCTCCGCTTTTATGCTCCAAACCGTTTCAGGCCTAGACTGCACTATGAAAATATTCTCTGGAAACTTTAAGTCACTATCAATAGCCCATTCAATGTCTTGAGCCGTTCCATAATGCTTCTCTATCTTTTTAGCTAGCTCTGCAAGCTTGATGACTTCTTCATCACTTAAGCATGGTTGATTCTGCTTTTCACTAGGCACTTCCAAGTGCACTGTCTTGCCTGTCTTCGGGTCGCGGGCGTACATCACTTTTTTAGGGGCTATACGCCGTTCAACTATTTTCAAGGTTTGCTTGTCCACGATAAACTCGTCTGGGGTAACTGCGCCTGAAACAACTGACTCGCCTAAGCCAAAATTGCCCTCAATAACTATTTGATTAGGGTCGCCGGTGACCGGGTTTATGCTGAACATGACGCCCGCAGCCTTAGCATTAACCATTTTCTGAACCCCAACGCTTATGAGCACCTTTTCATGGGCAAAGCCCTTTTGAGTACGGTAAAATATGGCGCGGGGAGTGAAAAGACTTGACCAGCACTTAACAGTCTTCTCAATAACCTCCTCTTCACCCTTAACATTCAAGTATGTTTCCTGCTGCCCGGCAAAAGATGCGTCTGGCAAGTCTTCCGCGGTGGCACTTGACCTGACAGCGACAAAAACTTCGTCTAAATCAAGTCTTCGACAAAGCTCTCTATACGCAGACTTTATGGCTTTTTCCAAGTCTTTAGGCACTGGTGTAGATTCTATTAATGCGCGAATTTTTTTGGAAGCTTCTTCATACTGTTTTGGATCACTCGGATCGGTAACAGTTTCCTCGATGCTTTTGTATATTTTTTCAGATATGCTCGTTTCTTCAATGAATTTTTTATACGCGTAGGCGGTTATGGCAAAACCATGAGGGACGGGAATTCCCGCATTTAACATTTCGCCTAAATTAGCGTTTTTACCCCCCACAATAGGGATATCGTTTTTCCGCAAGTTTTCAAACCAAATTACCAGATCCTCTTTTATTTTCGTCATGGTGGTTTAAGCCTCCTCCAACCGTGCCTTCTCAACTACTATTCTGCAGGGTATTGGAAGTTTTGCACTCCCCCTCTTCAACGCTTCTTTAGCCAATTCAACACCGTCTGCGTTTACTTTAACCGTAATTATGGTTTGGTTTGGCAATACACGCGCTGCTGTTCCAATGGGCTTCCCAAAGGCTCTGCGCATACCGTCTTGAAGGCGGTCAGCGTGAGCCCCAAAAATCATTTTGTTCTCTCTAAGAATAACGTGGGGGTATGGATGAACTTGCAAAAGATAATTGTTTGAAAGCTTTTCCATTAAAAGGCGGTTTGTAGCCACTCGGGCTGCCTCTAAAGCATTATGCCTAATTTGAGCTTTTTCCAAGGCTATAAGCCTAGCTTCATATTCAAATTTGCCGTTAGGGTCTCCCATGGTGAATTTTGTAATTTTAGGCTGAGGGAAACCCTTAACGAACTCTTTCCTAGTGTATGGTTGCCCCTTAACCGCGCGGTAGTTACGTGCACGCATCAAACATCCCTTTCAGATATCCTATAAACAAATTATTTAAACGTTTGTTGAAAAAGCCAAGCTTTACGAATATGGGAGGTTCATATTTTCATGAGAGCTTACTCACAGGGGCATCCGCTTTCCTTTGAACCATACCTTGGCAAGTTCATCGTAGTTCGGGAAAACTTTCTTTAAGATTGGGATATACATTTGCACTTCCTCGTCAGTCAAATATTGAAACTGGTATTCCCCCATGTACGGCGATGGTTCACCTTCTCTTGTTATGAATTCTATGTGCATGAAAGGGTCTCCACGCTTAATTGTTATGGGACAACGGTCGTTGCTTAAATTCACAATCTCAAGGGCAAGTCTTCCAACAAAGCCGCTGTGAACCTTCGCCGCGTTTAAGAATGATAAGCCCATTCTTCCATACTTGCTTTTGGCGGTCAGATGGGCAACATAGTTTGGCGGTGTGAAAACTATTTCGTAGGATATGAGGTTTTTATGCTCCAGATAATGTAGGGTGGTTTCATCTTTGACTGTTAGGATGTAGCCGTCTCCATCAAGCAAATTATAGTCGTAGGGGTATATGCACTTATAATTCTCTATGAGTTCTTTCAACTTATCTTTTCCAATTATACACATGGCAAACACGCCTCAAAGCTTTTCCAGTAATAGTGAAGCCTTCAGTTATATATTTTTCCGAAATTAACACATAATTCAAACTTGCCTAAGGACTGCTTGAATAAGCAGGATTGTTTCAAAAAAGGGAAGGTCACGCTTTGCAATAATCTCTGTCTCAAACCCATTCTTAGAAAACAAGTCTAATGTTTTACTGGCATCTGCTAGGGTAGACTGCATTAATAGGACGCGCCCACCGCTTCTCAAGTGTTTTGGAACTTCGCATATGAAGCGATCAATAACTGCCCGCCCATCAACGCCTCCACACCACGCCCTTGCAAGCCAATCTTCTCCTTCACGGGGTTCAGAAGGCAAGTAAGGAGCATTAAACATGATTAAATCAAACTTTTGCGCAATTCTTATTGGAGCAAACAAGTCGCCTTGAACAAAAAACATTTTGTCCGCCACATAGTTTAGCTTGGCGTTTTCCTTTGCACAACGTACTGCATACGGGTTTATATCCACCGCCAAAACCATCGAAGCCTTTTCCGCAGCCACTATGCTCAAAATTCCGCATCCAGCGCCCATGTCAAGAACCCTTTCACCTTTCCCAAGGGTTAGGTTTTCAGCGAAGAGAAAAGAATCTTCAGCTGGCTCGTAGACACCGTTCCAAACATTAAAAGCGTAATTATTGAAGAACACTTTTTTAGCTGGCGAGCGCATTTGCCAGTACCCCGAAGTCTTCAGGAGCTAACTCTCTCACGCGTCTATCGTGAAATGGGAGAGAATCTGCAGCCTTAACAGTCTCTTCTGCGGATGAGTAACACATCCTTATGAAAGGTTGGACAGCGTTTCTAACCTTTCTATTGCGCTGTGTAAAAAGCGCTTGCACGAGGCGTTCAAAGAACGGGTAATTTTTCACTTGTAAAGGTGGGGAACTTTTAGGCGTAAAACGTAGGATTACGGAGTCAACTTGGGGCGGAGGATAAAACATCCATTTAGGCACTTCTTCGAAGAGTTCAATTTCAAAGTGGTAATATGCCAAGACGCTTAACCATCCATAGTCTTCGCTTCCGATGGGCGCCACAAGGCGGTTTGCAAACTCCTTCTGGAAGACTAGAACTGCACAAGCAAATTTTTTGTTGAAAAGCCAATTGAGCAAAGCCGAAGAGATGTTGTAAGGAGGGATGGAAACAATTTTAGTGAATTGGGGTATTGGCGTTTTGAGTATGTCGCCTTCCAAAACTTCCACGTTAGAAAAGCCCTTTAGGTTTTCCCGTAAAACCTTCGCAATTTTCGAGTCGAGTTCCACAGCCAAAACTTTTCGACACTTTCCAGCGAGGAAACGGGTTAAAAAACCAATGCCGGCGCCAATATCCAGTACAGTATCGTCGTGGGTAAGCGAAGCATATTCAGCTAAAAGTTGAAAAATTAACGGTTCAACCATGAAGTGTTGTCCCAAACTTTTCTTCGGGAATATTCGATATCTTCGAAGGAGATACTTCGTTTCCTCAAGCAGGCTCATGAACGCTTTAACCAGCCGGTTTTCAATGCGCCCTAGTAAACAGTCTATATTTGCTTTCGCCAGCCAACTCTTCCAGAATCCTTTTAGTGATTAACTTCACAGGATTAGGCACTTCGGTGCGTTTCTGCAGATCCTCAAAACTTTCGAAAGGTTTCTTTTCCCTTTCGTTGATAACCTGCCACATGTACTTTTTACCTATGCCGGGAATCAGCTCAAGAGCGTGCATCCTTGGGGTTATGGCTCGCGCTGTGTTAAAGAAGTTGACAAACCATTTTTCACGGTTAAGCACTATGCGGCTTATAACTGCTGGAAGCTCCATTTTCGCGGCTGCAGTCAATTCATCGTAGCCTATCCGCCCGATGATGTAGGTGATTTCTTCGCGGGCTTCCTTCCCAACGTAAACGCGGTCATGAGGCTTGAGGGCAACGCCTTCCTTAACAAGCGCCTCCAAAAGGGTGAAAAATTCCTCACCTATAAGCTGGACAAGGGCGCCTGCTCTGTAACCAGCCCTTCCCATGACGCGAACTCCTGGACGACCGTGGGGAAGGAAATCTAGGACATAGGCATACTCTTCGTACCGCTTTTCCATTGTATTCGCCTTTTCGCGCTTGTTTGATTTTGCTCTTAAAAATAGAAAAGACGGAAGTGCTATTTCAATTTATGTTCGCTTAAAAGTTTAACTATTTCTTCCAGCTTTGAAGCCTCGATAATCTTGCGTCCTCCACCAAGAAAAACTCTAAGCTCTTCCACGCTGCCAGGCATGCAATTAACAATTTGAACAGCTTCAGCGTCTTCTAACTCAAATTCTTTAACAAGTTTCTCAACAAGTTTTTCAGCAGTTTCTGCATCACACTTAGAAAACTTGGAAGCATAATCCAACGTGCGCCTTTGGAACTGGTCTAAATTTTCTTCACCAAGTTCTTCCAGCAACTTTTTAACCTGAGGAACCGTTAGAATTTTTTCCTTACTCTTATCATTTTCGATTTCATGTTTTTCCAAAGTTTTAACCTCTATAGGGTTCTAAATGTTCAGGTCTAACTATAATTTCTTTAACAGCGTCTCCTTGAGTGACGCTTACGATGTAGCTTCTTCCCCGCTTGCCAACTACTGTGCCTACTCTGCCATGGTAACGCCTATGGGGCATTCCTTTTTGAACGCTGGGGTCTATTTTTACAGTTACACTGTTTCCAGGTTGATACTCGTGTAACAGTTTGCTTAGCCGCAGTTTGCCCTTTTCTCTAGGCTTCTTGCTAAGGAGACGTCGTGTTTTTGAACGGTATCCCTTTGACTTCCTCATCTTTCCACCATCCCTTAATCTTTCATAATTACGTTTAGAACATCAAGTTTTATAGGCTTCGCTTTGCAGTTGAGAATTTCTGAAACGCTTGGGGTTGTTCTTCCATCATCACCAGTCACCAATTCTTTTACATATAGTCCTCCTTGGCAGCGTATTTTCATTTCGGCCCTTTTCGGCGGCAATCTTCTTACTTTAACCTCGTATATGTGCTTTTCTCGTGTTAGGTCGGCGCGTCTATGCAGAACACGGGTAGGTGTCCGCTGCTTAACCATGATGTTTGTCAGTTTTTCCTCTAGCAAGCTTATGTCTGCGTCTGTAAGTTCTCTTTCGAACTCTATGAAGACGCGGTATTCCTTCTGGGCGGACTCTGCCTTCTTCAACCTTCTAACGAAATCCTTATCGACAAAGCGCAAGCTGGAAATTTCCACTTTGCCGGCTGCGTGGGCATTCACGCTTTCCTCGAGCTTTTTGAGGTCTAGAAAACGTTTTTTGGGCTGTGAAATTTCTATTACGAAGGGTCTGCCCTTCCCAAGCATGCGTGCATCTATGTCTTCCCTCCCGGAAGCGTGGAAAAAAGTTTTTGTGCCTTCTGCAGCTTTCAAAAAGGGTTCGCTGATTATTTCCTCTACTGATTCTGGATACATTTTTCCAGTCCAGTTACACTTTTCGCAGCCCTTGCCATGGCAACTGGAACAGAACCATTTGGACTGGGGTATACCCCTTACAAGTTTTTTATAACGCCCAGCTACGTAAAGCGGGTTAACTTGTACTCGTATTTCCTCAGTCACCGGATTAATCACTATGACAACTTCGGGTTTTTGGTATTCCACGGTTTTGCTGCTGTAAAGGGAGATTTTCTTCCCCAGCAATTTCCCAAATTCGATTCTAAGGTTTTCGCCATATTCAACTTTAAATTTGGCTTTAAATTCGTCTTCGCGTTCCTCAACATCCACTGGAAGTTCCACACCGACCAAAAAGTTGCGGTACTCATAATCTTTAAGCTTCTCCAAAGCCTTTTCCACCAGTTTATCCACAAGGGTGAACTTATTACCGCATAGAAAACAGGTTTTTTGCAGACTTTTCCTTAACACCCGTCTTTTCATTCTATGAAGAATTTCTTCGGCGTTTTTGGAGAAACCGTTTGTTGCAAGAACTTTGAGTGTACGTATTCCTTCCTCATTTTTTGATTGGGCTAGTGCTTGGGCTTCCATGAGTAAAACGGTTTTTATGGCTTTTCCCCTTTCTTCATTTTCCATATTTCGCCCTAAGAAGGCGAATTGCCTCCCCAAACAGTGGTCACATAACGGGTGTTTTTCAAGCATTTCTAAGGCTTTTTTTAGAATATCCATAGAAACTCCTTTAACCAGCAGTAAGCTTAACCCATATCTAGGGGCAAGCCTTTACCTAAGAAAGGCAGTTTCTTCTTTCTCCGAAGGGTTTTCAACATTCTACGCATAAGACTGTACTGTTTAAGAAGTTCTTTAACCTCTTTTTCGCTTGTACCTGAACCTCGCGCCACACGTCTAAGCCTTGAGGCATTAAAGACTTTGGGGTTTTCCCTTTCTTCAGGAGTCATGGACTGAATTATAACACGCCACTTTTCTAAACGGTCTTCAGCCATGTCAAGCATTTCTTCAGGCACGTTGTACGACATGCCTGGAAGCATTTTTAAAATCTTTTGGAACGGTCCCATCTTCCGCATGGCCTCGAACTGTTCATACATGTCAGTTAGGGTGAATTTGCCGCTTAAGATGGCTTTTGCTTTTTTCTCTGGAACCTTTACCTCTGCCTCGCGTACTTTCTCAATTAGGGTTTCTAGGTCGCCCATGCCGAGTAGCCGGCCGACAAAGCGGGATGGAACAAAAGGTTCAATGTCTTCAACCTTTTCGCCTGTGCTTATAAACTTTATAGGTGCACCTGTGGCTGCGACAGCGGATAAGGCGCCTCCGCCTCTTGCTGAACCATCCAGTTTTGTTACGATTATTGAGCCCAGAGAGGTAGCTTCATTGAAAGCTTTGGCTTGCACCAGTGCCTGTTGACCGATGGTTCCGTCAATAACCAAGATAACTTCATCTGGCCTGATTTTCTCCTCAAGCATTTTCATTTCCTTGATAAGTTCCTGTTCTTCTTTGTGGCGGCCAGCAGTATCAACTATTATTATGTCCCGGTCGCTGAAGCGTCTTAACCCTTCAATTGCTATTTTAACAGGGTCTTTGGCTTTGGGGTCTCCATATATGGGCACGTTTACTTTGTTTGCCAACTGCTGAAGTTGCTCGAAGGCGCCTGGGCGATAAGTGTCTACGCATATTAAGGCGGGTTTTAAGCCTCTTTTTTGGAAGTATCTGGCAAGTTTGGCTGCTGCGGTTGTTTTTCCAGAACCTTGAATGCCCACAAGCAGTATTACCTTTCTTTTACCAGGCTCAACTTTTAGGGAAACAGGTTTTTCGCCTAGAAAACGCGTCAACTCTTCATAAACAACTTTAATCACGTGTTCGCGGCGCGAAACTCCTGGTGGAACCTTTTCTTTTAGGGCTCTTTCTTCTATGCGTTTGGAAATGTCGAGGACAAGTTGAACGTTTACGTCAGCCTGCAATAAAGCCCTCTGCACGTCTCGGACAAGCTCTTTAACAGCTGCCTCATCCACAACCGCAGCTCTGAAAATTTTCCTCAATGCTTCATGAAGAGATGAACCAAGACGTTCTAAGGCCATAACTGTCTCCAAACTTAAGACTGTTAACCCCCTTAAATACGTTTTAACTTTTAGGGTAAGATTCGGAAACTTCTTTTACCACGGAAGAGCTTTACTTGACTGAGTGACCGTTCAAAGATGGAAATGCAATACATCTGTCGCCGATGCGGAGAAACCTATTCATTAAACGATTATTTGAAGAGCCGTTTTTGCGAAAACTGCGGAACCCTACTCATCAAAAAAGTGGTTTATGAAACATCAAAGAAGAAAGCAGAGACAAAAACGGAGGATCATTTACAAGGGTTAGTTAAAGAGTTTTTTCCATACTCGAATTTTCGCCCCTTCCAGCTTAAAGCCATAAAATTCGCCTACGAAACCATTAGAAATGGCAAGGTTGGTTTGCTTTCTTCCCCATGCGGCACTGGAAAATCCATTTCAGTTTTAACAGCCTTCTTTGCAGCCAGAGAACTCAACCCTTCAACGGGAAGACTTTTGGTTTTAACGCGCACGAAAAATCAGTTAGAAATCTACTCTAGAGAACTCAAAAACATTAAGGACTACTGCGGCGCAAGTTTTTCAGCATCGATTTTTAAAAGCAAAAAGGAAATGTGCCCCTACGCTTTTGAAGACTTGAAACTTAGAGATGTAAGCTATAGAGATTTTATTTACTACTGCAAGGGTTTAAAGGATGGCGCCTTCGGCAAAACATGCGAATACTTTGACAAAACTTATGAAGGGTGGAAGACAAGTTGGCACGCCTACAATGTCGTAAGCAAAATCAGAAAAATGGGGCCGTTAATGCCAGACGAGGTTTATGGGGTATGCCGTGACGAAGGATTATGCCCCTATGAAGTCACAAAGATCTTAACAAAATATGCAGACGTCATTATAGGCAACTACAATTATATCCTCGTAGAAGCCATCCGCGTCTCAGTTTTGGGCAAAGCGGGCATACATATTGAAGACATAAACTGTGTATTCGATGAAGCCCACAGCTTGCCCTACTATGCAGCGGGCATATTATCAGAAGAACTTTCATCAAGGTCTGTGCGCAGAGCTAGTAGGGAAGTAAAAACCTTTGGAATTGACGATTTTGGTCTTCTAGAAGCCTTGCACGAAAGCATGGTTAATTTTGGGAAGCAGGTTTACAGAAATTACGGATTAGATGTAGAACACATTGTTGAAGGAGAAACCCTACTCGATGCTTTGGCTAGAAAACTTAAAGTTGACGGTAAAAAGCTTCTGGAAATTATTCACGAACTCGCCGACAAAGGTGAAGAGGTCCGTCAAAAAAGAAGCGAAATGGGTAGAAGCCCAGTTTCTTATCTTTCTCGCTGCGCAGAGTTTCTTATGAAGTGGGCAAGCCTAACAGGTCCAAGCTACGTAAGATATGTGAAGGTTGAGGGTGACAGAGGCAAAAGGAAAAAGGTGATGCTTGGAATCAGATGCCTAGATCCGGCTTTAGCGGCAAATGTTATCAACGAGCTCCGCTCCGCCATACTCATGTCTGGAACCCTCTGGAACCCAGACTATTACGTAGACGTTTTGGGCATAGAAAGGAACCGTTGCCGAAGCCTAGAGCTTCCCAGCCCATTTCCGCCAGAGAACAGGCTTATTGTAGTGGATGAGTCGGTTACAACAAAATTTGAAAAACGCAACGAGGAGCAATGGAGGAGAATAGCGGCACACCTTAACCAAGTAATCCAAAAAGTTGGTGGCAGAATCGCCGTTTATTTCCCATCCTACGAGATAATGCAAAAGATTGCCAGAGCCCTAAACCATAATTTGCCAATACTTGTTGAGGAAAAGAAAACAAGGATCTTTGATGTACTAAGGTTTTTAAGAGAAAACACCCAATGCGTGGTCTTAGGCGTTGCAAGAGGAAAAATAAGCGAAGGAGTTGACATGACCATTGAAGGACGAAGCATGCTTTCAGCAGTCATCCTCGTGGGACTGCCATTCCCGAAGAAGACAGAGCTTCAAACAGCTCTATACCAGTATTTTAGAGAGAAATTTGGGGAAAAAGCCATTGAATATGCAAACAACATTCCATGCTTAAATGCTTTAGCTCAATCAGCTGGAAGACTTTTGCGCAGTCCCGAGGACAGGGGAATAATAATCCTCATGGATATGCGTGCAGCAGGAAGCTTCAAGCATATGCTTCCAGAAGAATGGAGAAACGAGTTAAAACCACATTACAACATTGAAAAAATCCTTGAGAGAATAGAAGAGTTCATGGCGCAAAAACCAGAGGCATAGCCTACCTATTAATTCCATAAGCCTTTTACATTGAAAAAGACATAATATTTAGACGGAGGATTTTGTTTGAACTCGGACATAAGAATTATTGAAAAAAAGGAAATTCCAAAGGGAGCGTTTATGCTTTTCGGCTTCCCAGATGTGGGGCTGGTCGGCGTAATAGCAGCATCTCACTTGATTTCGGAGCTTAACCTAACAGAAGTTGCATATATCGATTCGCGGTTACTGCCGCCAGTAATAGTGCTCCATGAAGGACTTTCCCACTCGCCGATAAGAATTTTCGGAAACCACCAGATTCTTTTGGCAGTATCTGAGATTCCTTTACGCGAAGACCTAGTATACCCAATAATACATTCCATAATTGATTGGGGTAAAGAAAAGGAAGTCAAAATGATGATTTCATTAGGCGGCATACCCGTCCAAGAAAGGCAAGACCTTGAAGAGCTAAAGGTTTTCGCCGCCGCCTCAAACCCTGAAACCTTGAAAATAGCCAAAGATAAAAACTTAGAAGTGCTGATGGAGGGCTACATGGTTGGCCCGCAAGCAATTATGCTCCAATACTGTGCAACCTTAGGTTTGCCAGCCTTAACTCTGCTTGCCCAATGTTTCTTCAACTACCCAGATCCAGAAGCCGCGGCGAAAGCGTTAGAACAATTAATGAACATTACAGGTTTGAAGGTTAACATTTCAACGCTTATTGAGAAAGGCGAAGAAATTCGCTTAAAGGCTAGGGACATGATGAAGCGAACTCAGCAGGAACTCACAAAGATGAGGAAAACCCAAGAATATGATATACCATTATACGTCTCATAAAGAGAGGAGGAGTGGCAAAATGGCGGCAAGCAAGAGAAAGAGGTCAATTTTCGACATAATGGATGAATATTTTGAAAGCATGGAAGACTGGGCGGAAAGTATGATGGAAAGCATTATGGAAAAGCCAAGCTGGAACTACAAAGCTTGCACTATGGAGCCCCTCCGCAACATCGTAGTAACAAGTGACAAAGTCATAGTCACTGTGGATTTGCCATATGCCGCACAAAACACTGTTCAAGTCAAGCCGATAAGCAAGGACACCATCGAAATTTCAGCTCAGATGAGGAGAAAAATAAGCTTCGACGATTTTGGGATAACCCACTATAAAGGTGAATTCCAAAGATTCCACTGTCAAACACGTATTCCAGTGCCAGTTTACATGGACCGCATGGAAGTTCACTTCAAAAAGGGAATACTGGAAATTCATTTGCCCAGAAAACATGAGTATGAAATCCCGATAGAATGAAGCCTCAGCCATCCCCATAAGTCTTCACAAATCAGACGGCTCTTCTTGCATCATCGGCTCCAAAGAAAGATTCACAAAGGGACAGATAAGCTTAATGAAAAATCTTAAAACACTAGCAAAAGTAATCATAAGCTTGGCTGGTGCCATAGTTGGCGATTGAACGGGCAATACAATGTGCCATGTTCATCCTAATATTAGCAGGTTTATTTGGAATAAGCGCTTGGGCAAGTTATGCTTACCTAAGCGAGGCACATCCAGTTCTGGAAGTTGCGGTCACAGCGTTGAGTTGGGGAGTTATCCTCCTATTTCTTTATGTAAGCTTCAAAAAGCTAGAGTGGAACTGGTGGAGTTGAAAAGTCAAAGCGTCCGCTAGTTATGCTATTTTGTCCGCACAATTTTTACTTTGCCAAGTATCCGCCAATACTCGATTTCAACGCCCGGAGCAAGCTTCGCCTTTAAATCTTCCTCTTCAGGGTAAGGAGCATCTAAATACTCGTAGGTTTCAAGGTCCATGATCTGAACATTAGAAGGTGTTGTGGCGAAAACCTGCCCGCTTCTTTTCTCGATTATTGGCACTTCTGCTGTAGCATCCACTGGTTTAACAATGCTTCTTTTTGCACCGTCAAATATGCCTATAGCAACTATCCTAGCTTTAGCTGAACCATGTTTTCCAGGTTTAGACTTGGTTATCTCAACTATCCGACATGGTTCGCCGTCAACAATAAGGTACCCGCCTTCCCTTAAACTGCCAACATCAACAGGCTTGCTCACACCATCACCAGCTTAACCGTTTCACCACAGCAATTTTAAACAACACCAATATATAAGTTAAGATTATTAAAAGGCGTGTTTAATATCGAAGGGAGAAAAAGTGTTCAAAAGCGTAGGCCTAGTAGCACGCTTCGACAAAAGAAAAGCAGTAAAACTCACAGAAAACCTAGCCGAATATCTAAGAAAAAGGAACCTTGAGGTTTACGTTGAAGAAACGTTAAAAAATAAAGTAAAAACCAATGAAAACTTACAGCCACTAGAAAATATGAGGACCGATTTCATAGTTACGGTTGGCGGGGATGGAACCATTTTAAGGACATGTATAGCTATTCCAAACCCTGAAACCCCTATTCTGGCAGTGAACATGGGTGTCAGAGGTTTTCTAACGGAAGTGTCACCTAAAGAGGCGTTTACGGCTGTAGACAAATGTTTGAGAGGAGAATTCAAAATAGAAAAATGTGCAAAGCTATCTGTAAACGTTGAAAACGCAAAAATTCCAGATGCACTAAACGAAGTGACAATATCAGTGGACGAGCCTGTTAAAATTCTCTATGCAAGAGTCTCCAAAAACAATGAACATATTCTAGAGTGCCAAGCTGATGGACTGTTGATAGCCACGCAAACAGGCTCCACGGGGTATTCACTTTCAGCAGGAGGCCCTGTGCTAGATCCACATGTTGAGGCCTTTGTTTTGACGCCTATATGTGCTTTAAGTGTTTTACGCTCCATAGTTTTTCCAGCAGATTCCAAAATTACAGTGGAGGTTCTAAGGCCAAGAAAGGTTATGGTTGTTGTGGACGGCGCCTACAAACGAATCATAGAAGCCAAGCTTCCAAGATTCACGGTTACACGTTCAAAACACGAGGCGGCGTTCATAAGGTTTCAGGAAAACTTCTATCACCGCTTAAGGACTAGGCTGCTATTCCATGGAGTTGGAGGAAAAAATAACGGCTAATCTAGGCAAGCGTATTGTAATTTTGGACACTTCAGCTTTTATAGCGGGTTTTGACCCATTTTCAATAAATGAAGAGCAATACTCGGTTCCAGCGGTTGAAGGAGAAGTTGCTGGAAACTCTATGGCTTGGCTTAGATTTAAAACCGCTGTGGAAAGCGGAAAACTAAAAGTAAAAATGCCAGAAAACATTTTCCTAGAGAAAGCCAAAGCTTCAGCAACAATTGTTGGAGATGCCTTCTTGCTTTCAGAAACAGACTTCCAAGTTTTAGCGTTAGCCCTCCAGTTTAAAATACAAGGCTGCTCGCCGCTTGTAGCCACCGACGACTACTCTATACAAAATGTTGCAAAACATTTAGGGATAGAATTCGCTTCCCTAGCAACTTTTGGGATAAAGCGTTTCTTGAAATGGATGAGATACTGCCCCGCTTGCCGCAGAAAATATCCCGCAGATTACAAGTTTCGAATATGCCAGATATGCGGCACAGAATTGAAAAGAAAAACTTCAAGGAAAAACTATAAGCAAAAAAGCGGAAATAATAACGGGGAGGTTAAATGAGTTTTACCGAGAGAAAAGCACTCTATTTTCAGAACACCGGTAAAGAGAACACAGATATCTTATTAAATTTTGTAAAGGAATATGCGGAAAAGGAAGGCTTAAGAAATATTGTCGTTGCTTCAACAACGGGTGAGACAGGGGCAAAGGCATCCAAAGTTTTCAAGGGATATAACGTTGTAGTCGTTACACATTGTTTTGGCTTTCGAAGATTAGGCGAAAATGAGTTAAAAGAGAATTACAAGCGAGAAATTTTGGAAAACGGCGCAAAACTATTCACTGGAACCCATGTTTTGAGCAGTGTTGAACGTGCAATACGCGAGAATTTTAACGCAATCGGGCCTTTGGAATTGATTGCTAACACTCTAAGACTTATGGGTGAGGGAACAAAGGTGTGCGTGGAAATCACATTGATGGCGGCAGACGCAGGCTTAATCCCCATAGATAGAGATAGCATTGCAATTGCAGGAACAGGTAGAGGAGCAGACACTGCCCTTAGAATACAGCCAGCAAACACTCAAAGATTTTTCGATTTAAAAATAAAAGAAGTAATAGCAAAACCATTAAATTTCTAAATAAACACCAATAAGCGTTTCTAATTATTTCTCTTTTTCAACCTCTCTTACAACGTCTGTGATTATTTCTAATGCGGAATCCACAAGCTCTCGGGTTATATTGAGGGGTGGTGCAATTCTTATTGTGGAAACTCCGCAGGTGATCACGGCAACTCCGCGTCTCCATGAACGCAAAATGATTTCATTCGCCTTTTCTGGTGCAGGTTTCTTGTCCTCCTTGTTTGCCACAATTTCCATACCAATCATCAAGCCCTTCCCTCTAACGTCTCCTACAATGCTGCTTTCCTCCTTGAGCTCTTCAAGCCTTTTAAAAATGTGGGTTCCCTGTTTTGTCGCGTTTTCCAACAGTCTTTCTTCTTTAATAACTTCTATGACGGCTATGGCTGCAGCGCATGATAAAGGATTTCCGCCGAAAGTGCTTGCGTGGGAACCTCCAGTCCAGTCCATGATTTTCGCCTTTGCAACCGTTGCACCTAAGGGTAAACCTGAAGCTAAAGCTTTGGCGACGCACAGTATGTCTGGTTCAATGTTCCAGTGTTCAATGGCGAACCATTTGCCGGTTCTGCCCATTCCCGATTGCACTTCATCGTCTATTAGTAAAAGCCCATATTTGTCGGCAAGCTTTTTCAGGCGTTGAAAGTATTCGGGTGGTGGAACAATGTATCCGCCTTCACCTTGGATTGGTTCAAAAAGTATTGCGGCAACGTCTTCTGGGGGAGTGTACTTCTGCAGGACATATTCGTCTATGAAATCTATGCACCAGTATTGGCAGTCTGGATGGGTTTGCTTGAAGGGACACCGGTAGCAGTAAGGGTATGGGACATGAGTGACCCCGGGCATCAGAGGGAAAAAGTAACGCCTTTGAGCTGGTTTGCTGGCGGTGAAAGACAAAGCGCCTATTGTCCGCCCGTGAAAAGCATTCACAAAGCCTACAAACAGATGTCTTCTGGTATGCCATTTAGCCAGCTTAACCGCTGCTTCAACTGCTTCTGTTCCGCTGCTACTGAAAAAAGTTTTCTTTTCAAAACTTCCAGGAGCAATTTCCGCAAGCTTTTCAGCTAGGGCGACAACCTCATTGTAGTAGAAGTCTGTGTTAGAATAATGGAGAAAACGCTCACACTGATTTTTTATTGCTTCAACCACTTTAGGGTGGCATTGCCCAACGTTTAGGCATACTAACCCAGAGTTGAAGTCTATATACTCGTTGCCGTCAACATCTCTAACTATGCAGCCCTTGCCGGATTCAACGACGAGAGGATAAAAACGTATATAGGAGGGGGAAATCACACGTTCATCTCGCTTGATAAGCTCCCTTGCTTTTGGCCCAGGCGGGGTTACAACTATTTTAGGATAACCAGCCATTTTCATTCCAGCAGAGGTTAACCATTAGAAAGACGATTTTATATAACTATCTCTGAAAACCCTAATTTCTGCTAAACAGATTCAACGCTCACAAAATATATTAGAATATTTTTATTCTATTTTTTTATTCTATATTGTGGATTGTTCCAACTGCGTATGTAACAGTGGTTTAGGGTTTTGCCACGGTGATTTCAATTATTGAAACGTTTGTCTTTTGTCCCTCGCCTCTTGTAACTTCTTCGGTGCCTATGGAAATATCTTTCAGCTGCAAGTCCTTGAGAAAAGCGCGTCTTAACAACTCAACGGTGTCCACGGCTCTGCTGATTGCACGCCCCCTAGCTTTTATAACAACTTTTTGAGCGCCAGAATTAAAGAATGTTAGGCAGGCAACCACATAGTTCATTATTGGTTTCTTACCGATAAGCACCGTGTTCTCGTTTACCTGCACAGTTTTTGTCACCTTTTCCTCCTTCACGGGTTTCTTCTGCTTTTCTTCAGACATGTTCTACCTCCTTTAACTCCTTTTGACGATTGACGCCGACATGTAGCAGACATATCATTACTTCTTTGAGATTCTTATATTTTTCCGTGAATTCCCGAGGGCTAGTGCTCAGATGAGTAACAAAAAGGAAATTAGAAGTAGGAAGGTAGCCGTAAATAATGGAACAATGATTCTTTTAGCCCTCTGGACTGCTTTATCAGGGAGCAAACATAATTTTTCCAGATGCTTCTGCCCAATAACTCTAACTTTTGGAACAGTTACGCTTCGGCAGCCAAATTTAGCTGGTTCTAAACCCGCTATTGCCGTGTTTACTGCCTCTTTAATGTAGGCAATTAGCTTTCCATGGTCTATAACTTCGCCTATAGGATGATAACCTCGCTTGTTTAACGTTAGAGCATTTACGGAATGGGTGTCTGTGGTGAAAACTTCGCCTTCGGCTATACCTAAAGAGCCTAGAGCAGAAAGTATTTTTTCACGCAAACCGGGAACCATGTTGTTTCCGTCGATAACAACGTAGGCCGCCTTTTGTTTTCCAACTTCAACAACTATTGCGGTTATGCCGCCTTGGCCCATGCCATCTCGGAGGCCAAAATCTTTCGGCATTATGGTGGACACTCCAACCTTAAAAGGCAGTTTATTCAAAGAAGCCGCTTTTTCTATACATGAAACGGCAACTGTTTTTAGCGCGTCTAACGCCTCTTTTGGATTTACAATTCCGTTTATGCTGTTGTGGGCGTTTATAACCATGCATGATTGAAATCCATGTTTTTCAGCTTCTTTTTGAACAAAGAGCCCCAGTTCTTGAGGGAAATCTTCAGTAGTGTTTGGGGCTAGGGAAAAAGCAATCAGGGCAGATTTACCGAAAAATTGGCAAGATGCCGTAGCAAAACCGTTACATATTTTTACGAAGGGTGTCGCTGCAGTCTCAGAGGCCTCAAAGTTCACCGCGTTGACTACATATTCTATTACTTTTTGGTTCTGAGCTTGAGAAGTCAAATCAAGCTCATGCCCAAGCAACCCGAGGGGCACACAAGCAGCGCAGTTAAACTTTTGTTCCAAGGCTGTTTTGAGTAAGAAAGGTAAAATACTGCTGCCAACATTTTTGAATGGTCCTGGATGAACAGAGGGAATAAGCATGACCGCTTTGGATTTACGCCCTTCAAACTTTGCAATTAAAGCTTCGATGTCTTTTTCTTCGCTTAGCTTCTCTAAGAGAGCCTCAAAAGGAGCATTCAAATCTGCAATCCAGTTTAGCAGAAAAGCCCTAAGAATTGAAAGGGAAGACATTCCTACAAGTTTTTCACCAACACGGTTTAGCAAATAAATGAAAGAGAAACTTGAAAAGATGCTGATAACCAGCGCGTAGAAAGTGAAGAGCAAAACGATCCCAATGTCGGCAGTATTCACCCATAAAGCCATGAAGGGGAGTATACATAAAAAAGGCTGAAGAACAGAAAATGCAAAAAAGCGAGTACGCCCAACAGATGACGTTGCATAAATTGCAATAAAGCGGAGAATTAGGACGGCTGAAAAGCCGATTAAGCAGAGCCTAACCGCCCATACAGAACCAAAAAATGCAGACGTAACCCAGCCCATAAGAATAAAGAGAAGCCATAAAACCCAGCTGTAAAGGGAAAGCGCCGCGGTTCTCCTTAAGTTGTAAATTGCATCGTGTTTTAAAATGAAGGTACATGAAACATAATTAGAAATCATTGTCGCAATAAAAAGGATAAAGCCTAAAAGCAGCCCATTAATCAAACCTCTAAGAGAGAAGGATATGCTGAGTGCAGATAGCAGTCCGCGAAATATGCAAAAAAGCGCTGAAAACAAAATTATGTTTCTGTATGAGGGAAGCATGAAAAGGGATGAGTAGTGCTTA
>WUQU01000155.1 GCA_009889605.1 Candidatus Bathyarchaeota archaeon
AATCTATAAAAACCAGAGAGATAACATGGCTTCACTATGTAGAACATAAAGTAGAACATATAAAGCAACACTTAATTATGGATTCTGATAATAGGACACTGGAGAAAAAGTGATGGAAGCAGTCCATAACAAGAGAAAAATTTTCAACAAACTTAACGAGTTAAGCGGCAGAGAATGGATTAAATTCACCAAAACATGGTTTATCCATCGCCCAGCTCCTAGAGAAAATGCTAAACTTTTACATCCAGCAGCTTTTCCCGAATCACTCGCGAAGGAGTTTATCGAGTTTTTCACAAAAAGAGGACAGCTAGTTCTAGACCCTTTCTTAGGTACGGGCAGTACACTAATAGCTTGCATTGAAAGTGAAAGATCCGGCATAGGTGTAGAGGTCGTGAAAAAGTGGGCTGATATTGCTGAAATGAGGGTTAAAAAACTGTTAAGCCAAAGAAAGGGCTCAGAATATTTGCTAAATTCAATGGGATTAACTTTGGAGTTGCTGTTGATAAAGGTCATCCATGGAGACTCTAGGAGGTTAAGTGAAATATGGAAAGAGAACAATTTTCCACCAGTAGACTACTGTATCACGAGTCCGCCATACTGGAACCAGCTTAAAAGAGATTATCTCAGGCAGAGGGAAAGAAAGGAAAAAGGTTTTGAGACAAAATACAGTGAAGACCTAAATGACATAGGAAACATCGATGACTATGATGAATTTCTGAAAGCATTGAAACAAATATTTAATGAAGTTTATAAAATAACCAAGAACGGTGGCTACTTAACAGTTATAACAAACAACGTGTTCTACAATGAAAGATTGTATCCTTTAGCCTTTGATACTCTAAAAATTTTAAGCGAAGAACCATATGCGTGGGTTCCAAAGGATGAGAAGATCTGGCTTCAAGACGACAAACCACTACTTCCACTAGGCATCTACAACGTATGGATAGGAAACAGAGCACATCAATATTGTCTAATTTTCAGAAAAGAAGAGTGTGGATGAATGGTTGCAAGAATACCTATAAG
>WUQU01000156.1 GCA_009889605.1 Candidatus Bathyarchaeota archaeon
AAAAAATTAGATAAAAAAAATATTTTTTAGATCATACACAGTATGAATTCAATCAGCAGAATTTGTCAATATAAAATTCAAATAAAGTAAGATAAGATAACATGAAACTAACCGCTAAGATGGTTGCGCTTTCATTTTGTCGAGGAGAAAATCCATTTACGGGGACACCGCAACTTCTCATCGCGGAAGGATTGTGAGCCTGTGAATCTGGATTTTGAGAAGCCGAACGATGTACCCGGCTAATATTTTTTGGGAATGGCCGGGGTACATGGATGCTGCGTGAGCAGCATGTGGGGATTCTTCTGTTTTACCGCGTGTTTTGAGGTGTGTTTTTATCCGACTGAGCTCTGACTTCATCGAGATAGTTGTACAGAGTAAACTTGGAAATATCTAAAAATTGGCACACCTTGTCTCCAGCCTTCTTGACCAAAAAGGCTCCGCGCATGTCAAGAAACTGGATCGCTTTCAATTTATCTTCCTTGTTCATATGGGATACCGGCTTGCCGATTTCTTTCTGGCACTCCTGCAAAAGATATTCGACCAGTTCATTTACATCATTGACGAACACTTCCTTCACCTCTTGATCAAGGCTGTGCATCGTGATGGACCGAAGTGTATTCTCCGCAACCAGGAAATCCGAAATATCCAAATTGATGCAGAGCGCCCCCACAGTCTCACCCTTGCTGTTCTTGAAATAGGTGGACGACGAACGAAGAATCTTCCCGTCCTTCGTTTGGGTGATATAGTTGTACCGATCACCGTCGGCAACCGTTCCCCGGAGCACCTCGAGGCCCAAATTGCTTCCGCAGTCTCCAACCTTTCTGCCGGTAATATGCCCGTTCTCAATCGCTACAATTGTGCTTTCATAGCCCTGAGTCAGATCATGAAGCACAACCTCGCATTTATTGCCGAATTGTGCAGCAATGCAGCGGACCAGGGGCAGAAGCGTGTTCATTTCATCCTTAATATTTTCCATTTCACACACACTTTCCGCAGTTATCTCAAAAAAAGTTTGATATCCAAACAAAAGTTGTTACCCCTAGTTTCCTCAAAGTTCGTTATTTTGTCAAGCGGAGAAGGTGGAAGAAAATAAAAGAAGCCTTCCTTTTAGACGGTTGCTGGTTCACATCCATTTACTAAGGAGAGGCTTCTTTTGGATTATAGT
>WUQU01000157.1 GCA_009889605.1 Candidatus Bathyarchaeota archaeon
AACGTTAATTATCTTTTGCTGTGCCTCTTCAACGTCTTTCACACGAACTGGTCCCATGAATTCAAGCTCATCTTTTAATAGTTGTTGGGCACGCTTTGACATATTGTTGAATATCTTGTTTTTGAGCTCTTCTGAAGCGCCTTTCAGAGCGACAGCAAGATCCTGCGAGTTAACTTCCCTCAGAACAAGCTGCACTGACCTATCATCGAGCTTAAGGATATCTTCAAACACAAACATTCTTCTTCTGATTTCTTCTGCAAGTTCAGGCGACTCGTACGTTAAGCGCTCCATTATCGTCTTTTCGGTTGATCTGTCAAGGCTGTTCATGATTTCTGCAGCCGTATCAAGACCGCCAACTGCACTCATTGTCTGTGTCGCAACTCCAGCAAACTTTTTCTCCAGTAGCTTCTCTACTTCTTTTACAACATCCGGTGATGCTCTTTCAAGCAAAGATATTCTCTTTATTACATCCAGCTGTAAATTCTCCGGCAGAGCTCCAAGTACCTGAGCAGCGATTCTTGGTTCCAAAAAGCTCAGGACAAGGGCTATTGTTTGAGGGTGTTCTGACTGTAAGAAGTTTACTATCTGAACAACGTCAGCAGTTTTCATGAACTCAAATGGTTTGACAGACAAGTTAGAGACTAGTCGTTCTATTATTTGCATTGCTTTTTCAGGTCCAAATGCCTTTATTAACATTTCTTTCGCATAATCTATGCCACCGCTAATTATCATCTCACGTGCCTTTGTTAAGTTTTGGAATTCTTCAAGGACAGCCCTGCGTTCATCGTTTGTTACTTTCCCAAGATTTGCAATCTCTATTGTAAGAGCTTCTACCTCGGAATCCTCAAGATTTTTCAAAACTTTAGCAGCTTTTTCAGGACCCATCGTAACCAACAATATTGCCGCTTTTCGCCTTCCCGTTAACCTACCTGCCATATAATCATCCTTTCTCGGCAATCCAAACCTTTAAAACAGTAGCAACATCTTCTGGCGCAGATTCTGCAACCTGCTGTAAATAAGCTTTAAGCTGTTCCAAGAGTGCTTCCTCTTCGGCTCCCGCTGGAATTTCTTCCTGCGTAAGTTCCTCGATTGTTCTTTGCGCCTCTTCTTGGAGTGCTTTGTAACGCTGCATCATTAACTTGCGAGCTTTTACCTTACGATATTGCAGTAATCCAAGGTACGTGGCGAAGAATATCAAGATTGATGCGAGCAATAAGAGAACAAGCCTTGTGCGCATCTTTTGCAATTCTGTCATGCTTTGGACTTGCTGGTAGAGGCTTCCTTCGACTTCTCTGCTAAACGGAATGAAAGCTATAGCATAAGTCACTGAACCTTCAGGCGTATTTGCGTCAACTGATTTTTGGATTATCGAGCTAATCAGATTCTCAACTTGGTCTTTGGGTGTTCTCTCTAAAACCGTCGAGGATGCGTCGATGATTACAGAAAGTGTAACGTTTTCTATTTCTCCTTCAGAATTTTTGACTATATTTTCAACAATCTGATTTAGTTCGTAGTTAACAATTTCATGTGATTTCTGATAAGTAGTTTGACCACCCGTCGATGTTGTTTCGTATGTTGTTGGAGGAATATTTGATTCAGTACCCACTGGACCACCAACACTTGTTTGATTTGTAGAATACTCCTGTTCAGTTTCTTTGCTCCTCACAAGCCCTTCTTTCTTGTTTGGCGCAGTGTATGTGGTAATCTGTTTTTCAATCTTCTCCCAGTTCAGTTTTACATCTGTAATGACTTCCACTCGGCCTGGTCCGAATACATTTTCAAGCGGCGCTTTTATCTTTTGCTTGTAATAATTTTCCAAATTCACCTTCAATTGCCTAAAATAACCTGCTTTCCACC
>WUQU01000158.1 GCA_009889605.1 Candidatus Bathyarchaeota archaeon
TCTACGTTTATAAGCAGTTTCCAAGGCCTGCCAACGTTAAGGGCGTCTGGGTTAAGCTTGACGCCATAAACGTTTACACAGGCGAACACCTAGACATTGGCGGAACCCACACGGACGAAGCAGGCTTCTTTACAGTAGCATGGACCCCGCCCAAAGAAGGATTATGGAAAATCCTAGCCACATTCCCAGGATCAAAGAGCTACTGGCCATCCTTCGCCCAAACAAGCATAGCCGTGACAGCTGCACCCCAACCAGCCCCAACACCCGCCTCACCAGAACAAGTAACCACAATCCAAACAACCATAGAAGCCCTAACACCGCTAATTGTTGCATTAATGGTGCTTGTGATAATAGCCATACTGGTCAGCGTCTACTGCGTGTATAGCGTAAGAAAAAGACAGTAGCCCAACTTACCCGTGGGCTACTTCACACCCCCCTATTTTTGTGCACACATTAAGCATAATTTTAGTTCACCTCAAAGCTTGGCTGAGCGCTCACACTTGCATAAGTCTTATGTCAAAGCCTCGTTGCGCGCGTTCTATTTTATGTTTAGATTTTGGTAAAAGTATAATAACTACTGCGTTTTACTTCAATAACAAAGGTGGATGTATGAAAAAAACTTTAAAAGTTATCATACCTTGCCTATTTATTCTTTCCCTTTTATTTCCCTTCCATGTCTCGGCTCAGGGTACTGAATCCTTTAAACCTGGAGTATCCCCAGGGGACAGTTTCACATACAAGTTTTACGTCTCATGGAAAGCACCTGAACCTCTGGAAACACCAATAAACATCTCTGAACTAAACAATACTAAAATGGTTAGAATAGTAGTCCATGAAGCCTTATACGCAATAGTGGTTATGAACGTAACTACATATTTTAAAAATGACACTCAGAGGCAGTCGCAGATTTATGTGAATCTGCTTAATGGGGAAGGCGATGGATTCGGCTTTATAATCGCACCGAACCTAAGCCCAAACAGAACCGCGTACCACATGGGAATAGAAAAAGGTAAAGCCTTCCTTCTAAAGAGAGAAACCGTAAGGCAGTATCCCTTCGGCGAGAGAAAAGTGCTCTTGGCCTCCGTTGAAACTTACAGCACAGGCGAGTACATTAAAATATTACACAACATGTGCTTTGACAAGGAAACCGGCGTAATGCTAGAATGGAGCACAAGCCAAACTCCAAAGTATTCTCCCACCGTAAACGTCACACTGTTTTGGCAGATCGAAGAGTTTAACGTCAAACAGTCCGGGAACACATCAGACGGTCAGACAGATCAAAAATCATATTATGGAATACTGATTCCGGTTATAGCAGGCGTATTATTGTTTGCCGCTGTAGCCCTCTACCGATGGAAAAAGAGAAAGCGATAAAATATTGTCAAACCTTACCCATTAAGCCATCAAATCACTTTACATGCAAGCGAACTGATGTCTGATTTCAGCTGAACAAAATGCAATAACCGACCCAACTGAAATACTTGTTCCAGCAATAAGCTTTACACCGGCGTAAAACGCACAATATTTTAGCACTCATACACACACTTAAAGCCAACATATATCTACGTTCTCTATCGATATTTTCTATTTCATATTCAAAAGTCAAGTCATTTAATCCAATTCGCCAAGGTTGAAATACAGAAACTATGGCATATACCCCAGAACGTGTCGGTCTATAATAAAGCATCTGAGCTGTTGGAAGGTGAGTTTCACAATACCATTTCCCTTCAACTTTGAATAGCCCACTTTCCTGAGGTTTTTCTGAATCCCATCTTTCTTTTTCTTTCTTGTCTTCTATAGGCACTATGGAGTGCCTTGCATGTACATGAATGTCCCGTTGAATTTCCGGTAAGCCTACTGCCAGCCAAACTCTATAGTGGATTCTCGAGCAAATACTGGGCGTTCTAAAAGGAACCCATGAAGGTCACAAAGTTCGCATTGAAGAGCTATTTTTACAGCCTTTAATGTTGCCTCTTTTGTAACCTCTTCACATGCATTTGCTCTTTCAGGTTTCAATACTTGACAGGCAGAGCATAGGTTCTTTTTGTTGTTTTCCAATGCCCATAGTGTCTCTACGTGTATATGCTTTAGCATCTCGTCGGATATACCGTCAGTTTTGCTTCTATCAGCTAAAGTAAGCGTCCTTGGTTCAGTTACATTCCCTACTGTTCCTTTGTTGCTCAGTGAGTGAAGATTCCATGTTATTCTCCCCAAGATCGAAATTTCATATACTGCTTCTTTTCTAATACTTCTTGCGCCATATCAGTCACCCTTACCGCCTTTGACGAGTGCATGACTAAGTAAAGCAGTTCTTACAAATTTGACTCCAAAACTATCAACCAGCTTCATAACCTCCTCCTCTTTCAGGATCAAACGTATGGATCTCATCAAAAGCCAAAAAAGCTGATGAAACGGCTCCAGCATGAATATTACCAAATTTGAGAGGCATACTCAGAGGAGTTGATACATCCGCCCCCACAGCTTGATCTATCGTGGTTACTATAATATCTTCTTCGAAAAGAGAGCTTTCAGCATGCTTCCCATGATGAGCCACTGTTCTCATAGATTTTAGTTTAGCGTATGTTCTAGCTCTATCAGCAATGCTTTCGACTAATGTTCTGGTAGGTAAACAATATATTAGTTGTGTGGGGAGAATATTATTTGCAAATTCAATGAATGGAACTAATATTGCTTCGCTTTTTCCAGAACCAGTTGGTGCTGATACAATTATAGATTTTCCTTTAGATAAAGCTTCCATGCACTGTATCTGGAAATCATATGGATTAAAAAGCGTAATTTCTTTGAATAGCTCTTTTAATTCGCTCATTGCTCTACGCCTTTCGCTTGTCAGTTACAGATGTACTACTTTTCGAGATAAGTTTTGTTACTCCCTATCCTGCTGTTTTGTTTCCTCCTATATTTGAGTATTCCGCATATTTAGCCAGCATAACCGTCACCTTATTCCACAAGCTTTCCAGATCTCCCATCTCGTAAGCACACCACCCCACAAACCCCACAGCCTTCTTATCCCGCATAACAGCCAACCTTGTCCCAAGCCTATACCTGCAAACCCCAACATTCTTCGCCAACCACTCCTTATAAGCCAAAAACTCCTCCTTACTAAAACATCTGCCGTCGCTAAACCTGTTCCAAACACGCATCAACCCACAAAA
>WUQU01000159.1 GCA_009889605.1 Candidatus Bathyarchaeota archaeon
CTTGTCAATTTCACTCATAATGGCCTTGCGTGAAAGCCCTGCACCGTTTGGACCTTCATGCATACGGAAATGGACCTTTGTCGCGAGCACAATTTCATCCCGATTGGCAAAGTCCTTTAACGCCCGTCCCACGATCTCCTCGCTCGTTCCGTCCGAATATACATTCGCCGTATCAAAAAAGTTGATGCCAAGCTCCAGCGCTTTTTTGATGATCGGCCGGCTGTTCTCTTCATTCAGCACCCACGGATGCACCCACCGCTCTGCTACACCGAAGCCCATACAGCCAAGACAAAGCCGTGATACGTCCAGGCCTGTATTGCCGAGCTTTACATATTCCATTCTCCGATCCGCTCCTTTGCTTAAATGGGGAAATATTGAACTAACGCCTACTATTATAAAAAAGCATATGTATCATGCAATTGTTAGATTAGCCTGATTTGTTGATTAGTGAACAGACCAGCGATATTTGTTCATTATCTCCTTCGTTTATTTGTCTAATGAAAAGAGGTATACTGTGTGTGAGTTTTTATTTTCATGAGCAAGGGGTAGACGTCGGCAATGCAGGAAATGGCAGGTTATAAATCGATCGCACTGGATATTGCGCAAAGAATCGTTAGCGGAGAATTTCCCGTTCGATCCAAAATCTCAGGGAGATCTTTACTGGCAGGTCAATATCATGTATCTCCGGAAACCATCCGCAAATCTATCGGATTGCTGAAGGAGGAAGGAATCGTATCGGTTTCACAGGGCAAGGAAATCATTGTGCTTTCGGACGAAAAAGCAAATGAATATATAACGAGGAACCATTATCTAAAATCCGCATACTCTTTGAAACAGGATCTGCAGCTGCTTTTATCCGAGAAGAAGAAGTTGGATCGCCACTTTGATATTCTGCTTACTGAAATTATAGAGACTTCGGACAGACTTCAGAATCTCAAACCGTATAATCCGGTAGAGATCAGGATTTCCGACAAGTCACATGTTATAGGGAAAACGATCGGCATGCTCCAGTTCTGGCAGCACACAGGCGCCACCATTATCGCATTGCGCAGAGGGACGGAAGTGTCGATCTCTCCGGGTCCGCATGTTATTTTGCGGGAAAATGATACATTGGTCGTCGTTGGGGACGAGAAGATGTATGAGCGAACAGCACAATTTATTAATCAGACTGAATTCTATACCTGAATAAATTTCACATTATAATCAACGAAAAAGCAAATAAGACGATCCTGGAAGACATAGATCAGGGTCGTTTTTTTGTGCGCAAAATTTAATTTACAATAATATACAAACAACTTATATTATTAATTTGGGTTGTCAGTATGGATGCTGCTTGTTATAATTACAAAAAATCAATTTTACACAAAGATTATTAAATGAAA
>WUQU01000160.1 GCA_009889605.1 Candidatus Bathyarchaeota archaeon
CAAAATAGGTCTTTGGTTAAGACCTTCACTAAAAGATAATACGTTAGTATCATAAGGACCACTATGGATAGAACGTGATGTCACACGAATTTTATCACCAAACATAAATACAGAAAAGAAGCCGATCCCGAACTTTCCGATAGGTTCAAATCCACTCGAATAAAGGCCGGGATGTTCCTCTAGTAATAAATCTGTATCCCAGTAGGATGATCCAAAATCCAGTAACTTATCGGCTAAAGTTCTGGAAGACATTCCGATCCCGTTATCTTCAACCTCTAGCCAGTCAGATCCATCTATGTCTTTACCTATTCTTATGGTCACTTTTCCATTTCTTCCTGATAAAGCTCCCATCTTTCGAGACGCTTCTATAGCATCACAAGCATTTGCAATCAACTCTCTAAGAGGTGCAGTAGGATTTCTTCCATACAAAGCTTCACCACCCAACTTTTTCACAAGTTTAGGAAGATCACTTACATGAACTCTTGCATCTAAAGGTATCCAACCATTTACTCTAATATAGTTCATAAGTTTTTGAGGACTCTCTACTCCCTTTACACCTTTAGCTTCGAATACATAGTCTTTGTGTTCCCGAAGAAGTTTTTCTACATCTTGAAGTTCTTTATTTATCATAAGCAGTGTATCGTATGCAATCCACCAAGCTTCTACGTCTTTTTCTGTAAAAACTCTAGTAGAGTTATATACCAATTGATTATTTTGGATATTTGGTCTAGCAAGACGATTTTGAAATTTCCAATGTTCGGCAGATACTCCTTGAGGCTTGCGTAATGCTCTCAAAAATCCTGGCGCGCGTCTCTTATCAATATGAGCAGCATCCGCGCTACGCAGCAAGCAAGCAATTTTCAGGACATCAATATCCCAATCAGCTGGATAGGAAGAAGGAGGACTAACGACAATATTTAACTCACTCTCAACTCTTTCGATTGTCCACCAATGACTCGCTGCAATCCTGCCAATAAGTTCACCTAAATCTTCAAGCAATTCTTGATCTTCTAGTAGACGGTATGTATTTCCATCCTGTGTCTGCCACTTGGTTTGAGGTATCATTTCTGCATGAATAGCATGAAGTGCTCTTAAGCGATTGGCTATTGCTATATTTTTGACTTCATTAGGAGGAGCTTGTCTTTCTTCATCAGTTGGAATTCTTCC
>WUQU01000161.1 GCA_009889605.1 Candidatus Bathyarchaeota archaeon
ACCTTCCAAGTTTTGAAGCTGGGCCGCCATGTCTTATTTTGGAGCCATTGTTGGTGGATAGCACGGCAAGGCTGTCTGTTATTGTTCCTGTGGCGGGATCGCCTGAATATGCGCTTCTTACGTCTAAGTCTCTTAAGCCTGCCGTTTTCGCTTCAACTGCTGTTATAAAGGTTTCTAGGAGACAGCTCTCTGTGGGGTTACCGTTGATGGCGATAATTGTATTTATTGTTCCTGGAGTAAATGGAGTTGTTTTAATCTCTTCTCCTGAAGTTTCGGCTAATGAGCAGCCTGCAGTTACCACGGCGCTTACGCTTAAGTCATCTTCCTCGGCTGTTACCACGGAAAACTTGTTAACGTCTGCGGCGGTGATCATGCCTACGCTGTGGTCGGGGTTAAGGTTAAGTTTCCTTAAAACCTTTAAAATTAAATGTTCGGGATGTTCATGTAGCAGTTTTTGGTCATAATCTTCGGGAGCGTATGCGTTAATAACAGCCCTCGCCTTTCTAAACCCGCCGTTATATACGGCTGAGCTTACCGTTGTAACTTCCATCTCTGACGTTAAAGCTAAAAAATCATATTCTAAAAGCAACTTGAAATTTTTTCCGAGAAGTTCATATTCTTTCATAAGTTGACCTCACGAAGTTATAGTGACATGGTTAAGTGCTACTAAAATCTTTTCTTTTTACTTTAATAGCCTTGGTGGGACACAGATTTTCACAAATTCCACATTGAGTGCACGACGCTACATCCGATACCCGTGGTTTTTCATCTGAGCCTACTTTAAAAACTCCCCATGGGCATGTGTCAACACATTTAAGCTCGGGACAAGGAGCGCATTTTTCATAATCTATTATTATTTCCATAGGCTTTTTCTTCCCTTACAATGCTCACATAATTGAAAATTTTAAATATATCGATTGCTGAGCATAACCCATGAAAGTAGGAATAGTTTCCTATGAACCAGTCGCCGTTAAGGGTTTTAATCCTCACATCTACTATGTTAAACGCGCCGACGGCATGGTTTTTCCTCAAGCAGAAAACATGTACAATGACATTACATGCTTCTGCGACGCAAAAGCCATAAGAAGCAATCCAAACATCGTGGCAGTTTCGAAAGAGGGTCCTGCTTTGAGGCAGAATAGGCGGGTTAATCTGCCCTGGGATTATGTTTGTCCCACAAATGAAGTTTACATGGATAAAGTTCTTGGTTTTATTTCAGAAATAGCCGCCAAACAAGTTCAAGGAGTTATTTTAAACCTCTATCATTTTCCAGAAGAAGGCTTTTGTGTTTGTCCGAGGTGTGTGGAGTTGTGGAGGCAGAGCGGACTAAACTGGGTGGAATGGCGAACGCAAACAGTAACCAACTTCATAAAACAAGCAAAAGAACGGGCGAAAGGCAGAAGATTTGCGGTGGAAATTTGGCCGGATCCGGTGCTTTCAAAGGAAAGGTTTGGCATAGACTTTGCTCAGCTAGCAACCTATGTAGACTTCTTTCATGTTCCCCTTTCCGCCAACGATTATACTACTATGTATTGGGTTGACATGTTAACTAGGATTTTTGCGAAAATTTTGAAAAAGCCTGTTTTCATAGAGTTGAGTGCTGAACTTTTGGATGATGTGAAGTTGAATGCTCTTTTGAGAACTATGGCTTATGTGAGCCGACATGAAATAGAGGGAATGCTGCTTTTAGTGCACAGTTCTAGTGATGCGGAAAAGATATGTGAGTATGCGGTTAAAAATAAGGAGATGCAACAATGGTTTGAGAGGCATAAATTCTCAAAGATGACGCAAATCATTGAGGAGTGGAAAACCCTTTATTGATTTCTTCTCTGTAGCGTCTAAGCCTTTTCATGTCTAAATCTGCTGTAAGCACTTTGTCTGAAGGTGTTTCTTCTGCTTCTTCAATTATTCCCCATGGAGCGATTATTGCGCTTCTTCCTCCCTTTGCGCCTGAACATGTGTTTCCAACTTTGATTATGAAAACACCGTTTTCTGAAGCAATTTTCTCTGATAATGGATGTCCTTTAACGTTTGGGTGGGTGGATAAAGATGCAACTGGCAGAAAAATGGTTTCGGCGCCTAAGCTTACTGTCTGTTTTACTGCTTCCGAGTCGAAGATGTCTGCGCATATTAGTATGCCAACTTTGCCAAACTCTGTTTCTAAAACGAAGGGTTTATCACCTTTGTTTATCCCCATTTTAACCTCCATGTTTATCAGGCTTCTTTTTCGGTAGCTACCCAGAAGTTTGGCGTTTTTCCATATCATGCAAGTGTTAAAGAAGGCGTTTTGGCTTTTCTCAACTAATGTTCCTCCAACAATGTAGATGTTCGGAAATTCTGCTGAAACATTTTTTAAAAATTCAACTGTTGAGTTGTATGTTTTTTCGAAGATTTCCTCGGCTGACGAAAAGTTTTCAATAAAACCGGGCACCGAAAAATATTCTGGAAGAGCTATGAAATTTGGTTTTTGTTTGGCTGCCTCGCGGATTTTTTCTCGAGCGGCTGAAAGTAGCTGTGTCAATGAGTTGCGGGTTTTCATGTGAATTAAGCTTATTTTCATGATGTCCACTTTTTCAAAGCCTTTCTATAAACGAAATATACTTGAAATATCCTTTTAAACATAGCTGCTTACGAAGCTTCAAAATTGCCTTTGAAAAGTTTTTAACCCTTCAGCTAATTTAGACTGAGCTATGCAAATTCCAGAAGATGAAACTGGTTTATTGGCGAAAACAAGAGAAATCGTTGGGAGAGTTGTGGAGAAAATTTGGCTGATGGCATTCTTTTTTCAGGAGGCATAGGTACAAGCGTAATAGCTTTTGAAGCATCTAAGCATAAGCGTATAACCGCCATAACTGTTGGCTTTGAGCATGGACCAGCTAAGGATTTAGACTTTGCCAGAAAAATGGCTGGTTTTCTTGGAATACCCCATAAGGTATACATTTTCAGTGCTGATGAAATGGTTGGTGCTGTTAACGGAGTCATAGCCATTTTAAAGGTTTTTGACCCCTATGGAAGTGCGGAACAGTGTTCCCGTGTATGTGGGCTTAAAGCTTGCAAAGAAGATGGGAATAACCAGCGTCATGACTGGAGATGCCTTGGATGAGCTTTTCCTGGGGTACCCTTGGCTTTTCCACTTGCCAGAAGAGGAGCTTAACCGAAGGCTGGCGAAAATGTGGGAGGAAATGCTTTTCTCATCTATACCCTTGGGAAAGCTGTTGGCGTAAAGGTGAAAACTCCCTTCCTAGACGATGAGTTTATGGAGTTCGCCAAGAAAATAGACATTAAACTGAAACTAAACGTGAAGGATGGAGTGAAATATGGTAAGTGGCTTATCCGCAAAGCTTACGAAAACCTAATTCCAAACGAAATCATTTGGCGCTCTAAGGCGCCCTTAGAAATCGGAACTGGAACAACCGTGCTCCCAAAATTTTTTGACGGGCAAGTTGAAGATGAATATTTTGAAGCAAAAAACAGCTTTATATGGAAGAGGATGGGGTTAAACTGTCCACTAAAGAGCAGCTTTTTTATTACGAAATATTTAGAAAGCGTCATGGAAAACCCAGCGAGGTCTATAGCGTTAAAAAAGGAAAACAGTGTCCGAACTGTAAAGCCTTCTTGGGAAGAGAAACAACATTCTGCAGAATATGTGGAGCCTACCCTATTTGAAAGATTAATGGACCGGGCGGGATTTGAACCCGCGACTTCCGCCGTGCGAGGGCGGCGTTCATACCGGCTGAACTACCGGCCCAGATGGAAAGAGCTTATCTCTCTTGGAAAAGGCTTTCGGTTTTTGAAAGGGCTTAAAGGTTTTCGTTGTTGAATTTAACATGTTTCAAAGCTTTATTTTATCTGCTTCTTCCTTTCTAGGTTTTTGCTCTTATTTATGGAAAGTGAAAGCGAGAGGGCTTGTTAGGCATGTTTCTAACTTTTAGACTTTCACTGTTTTGCTTTTATTAAAAGCTATAAACGTTGAAGAATGATTAATAGAGGGTGTAGAATTGGCTTTGGTGCATGGGGAAAGCTTTAGGTTGGTTGTGTTCGACGTTGAAGGTGTATTAATTCCTAAAAATCGTTATTTGTTCTTTGAAATTAGTAAAAGGCTAATTTTTTTACAGTTTTTGAGAATAGTTTTTTATGGAATCCTTTACGAGTTGGGCTTGATATCGTTGAAGGCTGCTTTGAAAAGGGTGTTTAAGGTTTTCAGAGGATTTAAAGTTGAAGAGTTTCTGCAGATTTTTAGGCGGATCCCATTGATGCCTAATGTGGAAGAAGTTTTTGAAGAGTTGAGGTGGGAAGGTTGGAAAGCTGCGTTGATAAGTTCTGGACTGCCAACTTTTGTTGGCGGAGATTTGGCGTCTAGGCTTAAGGCTGATTATGCTTTTGGCTTTGATTTGGAAACAAAAGATGGGTTTGTAACGGGTGAGGTTTCAGGCGAGGTTATAGAGCCTCAGGGAAAGTTTTTGGTTTTGAAAAGAATCTTGAAAGCGGAAGAAGGAAGTCCGAAAAACTTGTTGTGGTTGCT
>WUQU01000162.1 GCA_009889605.1 Candidatus Bathyarchaeota archaeon
GAAGGGAAACCGATAGACAAAGAAACTGCAGATAAACTTTTTACACCGTTTTTCACCACTAAGGTCTACGGTACCGGACTGGGACTGGCTATATGCAAGAAAATTGTTGAGGATGAGCATAAAGGAAAGATATACCATGAAGCAACCGATAACGGTAATCGCTTTGTCGTTGAAATCCCCAAGGTGGAAGACACACAAGTACCTGAAGGAAATTTGAACAGTCAAATAGACAATAATTAAAAAGGAGGAGTACAAAAATGATGGAAATTATGCTTAAAGCAAAGATTCATATGGCAACCATCACGGAAAAGGAAATTGAATATGAAGGAAGTATAGGTATCGATGAAGAACTATTAGAATTGAGTGGAATAAAGATAAACGAAATGGTAATAGTCTCGGATGTCAACAACGGAAATAGACTAACAACGTATGTGATACCGGAACCCCGTGGTTCAAGAAAGATTTCATTGAACGGCGCGGCTGCAAGACTTGTTGAAAAGGGAGACAGAATAATAATAATGGCATTTTCAATATACGATCCAAATGAATACAAAGGACCCAAGATTCTGATATTGAATCCAGACAATACTGTCAAAGAGATTAGGTGACATTCAACCAGAAAAATTATCGGCACGCTCTCTGATTTGCTCTTGCAAGGGGGAATAGCATGAATGTAGTCATTTCCGTAACACCGGACAAGATGGAAGCTTACATAAAACTTTCGAATATACTTCCGGGAGAGAATGTCACTTTAGATAAATTAACGGAAGAAATAAGAAAAGCGAAAATAACACACAACATAGATTTGGGGGCTCTTCGGCACCTGTGTGAAGAGCCGGTTGAGGACACACCTGTGCTTTTTGCCCGCGGTGATTTACCAAAGAATGGAGAAGACGGAAGAATAATATTTGAAGTACTGAGTCAAAGATCTTTCACCACTTCCGGAAACAAAGTTGATTTCAGAGAGTTTCCAGTGCAGAAAAGAATAATCGTCAAAAGTGGTCAGAAAATTGCAACCATTTATCCACCAACAGAAGGCATCCCGGGTCGAAATGTCTACGGAGAACCCGTTCCGGCTAAGAAAGGCAACGAAGCAAAAGTAGTAC
>WUQU01000163.1 GCA_009889605.1 Candidatus Bathyarchaeota archaeon
TAGTTGCGCCCCCTATATCGATAGTTAGACAATCTCCAAAATGTTCGTAAAATAGCTCTGTTGCGCGCATAACAGCTGCTGGCGTTGGAATAATTTCATAATCCACTAAATCCTTTATCTTTTCCATTCCGGGCGCTTTAATAATATGCTCAGAAAATACTTCTTTAATAACGTTTCTTGTCGGTTCGACGTTAAGATAATCTATCCTTGGATAAACATTCTCAGTTATGTACACTTTTTTGCCAGCATTTGTCAAAATATATTCAACGTGTTCAGCAGCGGCTACATTGCATGCGTAAACAATTGGCACGTCAATTTCAAGCTTTGCAAGCATCTTAGCATTATGCACAACTGTCTCATTTTCGCCGTAATCAACACCGCCGGCAAGCAAAATTAATTTTGGCTGAATGGAAAGGATTTTTTTAAGGTGAAAATCGTCCATTTTACCAGCGGTGACGTATTTAATAACAGCCCCTGCACCCAAAGCCGCTTCGCGGGCAGCCCGAACAGTCATATCGTAAACTAGACCATGGACTGTCATTTTCAGTCCGCCTGCTGCACTGCTCGTAGCACCAAACTTCTCCCAACTCAACTTATGCTTAAGCTTTTCTTCCATTTTTTTTAAAGCATTCTCGATGCCTATTGTTACGTCTCCTTCGTTAACGGTCGTCCAATGTTCAGTTTGGGCCAGGACTTTTGGTTTCATGCCAAAATGAAATGCTGTTAGTACTGTTGTCGTAGAACCAATTTCAGCAAATAAAAGATCTATCTTCACTTTACCCCTCCTCTTACTTGTTGTTTATTGCAAAAAGCGTAAAATTACACTTTTTTCCTTTCAAAGGCAATACACTTTATTATACATAAATTATACACTAACAATGCCGCATATCAAAAGCAAAAATTCCCATTTCGAATGAATTAAAAAAATTTAACGCAATTTATCCTTAAATAATAAAATTTATAATTAGGAAGAAAAAAGGAAGAAAAAACGTATGAACTTCTTGCTACTACAATATTATTAGTCATATATTAGTCATATTGGCTGGCACGGCATTTGGGTTGGTAAATGGATTTTGGATTGCTCAAGTTGAGCTTCCCATGTTCGTAGCCACGCTTGCTGGAATGCATAATTTTAAAACAAATTGAAACGAATCAATAAATTAATAAGTGCGTAAACCAATGCA
>WUQU01000164.1 GCA_009889605.1 Candidatus Bathyarchaeota archaeon
AGCTTATAAAATTGTGGCAGTGTAAATATTTTTGTGTAAAGTGTCTTCCTTCGATCAAGTCCAATTTTTTGTGTAAAATTCCCTCTGGTTAGAATCAGGTGATAAAAGTTTAACTTATCGAAACTACTTTTTCTTTTACTTCTTTGGAGTTTTCTTTATGCCACTCAAAGTATTCGACCATATCCAAGTATTTTTTGCCAGAAGTCCATTTTTCGTCCTGTTCCATAAGCAATGCCCCAATTAGACGTATAGCTGATTCGCGGTTGGGAAATATCCTAATAACCCTTTCTCGTCGGCGTATTTCTTCGTTTAGCCGCTCTAAACTGTTTGTAGTTCGGAGCCTTTTCCTATACCGTTCAGGAAACTCTAATACCGCTATAGCATCTTCAAATTCAGATTCTAATATGTCTATGGCCTTCGGTGCCTTTGTTCGATATTCCTCTAACACCTGATTTAACAGCATTCTTGTCGTTTTAGCATCCGGTGCCTCTAATATAGCCCTTACCTTAATATGTATTTCTTTTTGTAAAGCTTTTGGAGTTTTATCGAGAATGTTACGTATAAAATGAGTTTGGCAGCGCTGCCAGGTCGCACCCTGAAAATATTTGTAAATAGCCTGAATAAGTCCACTATAATGGTCGGAAACTACCAAATCTACACCGTGCAAACCCCTTTGTTTGAGCCAAAAAAAGAATTTACTCCAGCTTTCTTCCGATTCACTGTCACCAACCATAATGCATAATATTTCCCGGTAACCTTCCTCATTCACACCTACGGCGATTAACAACCCCCGCTGCCGAACCCGGCCATCTTCCCTAACTTTTATAACCATAGCATCTACTATAACGAAAGGAATTTTCTTTTCTCTAAGAGGCCTGGAATTCCAGGCTGTAACAATAGGGTCAAGGTTTTTGCAAAGCTCAGAGATTATAGATTTTGAAAACTCGGTACCGCAAAGCTCGTAGGTTATTTCTTCAATTTTCTGTGTTGATACGCCGTTAACCAGCATTTCCATTAATGCCAGCAAAAGTGCCTGTTCGCTTCTCTGATAACGGCTAAAGATCTCAGTAGTTAGTTTACCGTTGCGGAGTCTGGAGACTTTAAGTGTTAGGGTACCGATTCTAGTAACAAGATTTCTCTGGTAGTAACCGTTGCGGTAATCCTGTCTTTCCTCGGTTCTTTCATAAGGTTCTGCTTTGATTTGTTTGGTAGCCTGGGCTTGAAGTATTTGGTTGAGTACTGATTCCAGTAGTTTGGCCATCCCTTCATCTTTAGCTCCATTTAGAAAAAGGTGGTGCAAAATTTCAGAATCGATGGTAATATTATATTGAGCCATTTCTCATCCCTCCAGTTAGGTTTTTTGGTGGTAATTTAATTCTAATCAGAGGGATTGGGGTGGCTCAATCCCTTTTTACACAATTATATGGACTTAACTAAAACTTATCGCTTAAGACTACAATTTTCTTGAATTCTTAATATACTAAAAAATTTAAGTTTTACTTTTATTTATCCTTCTAAAATTTCAATCAAGTTGTTGAATAA
>WUQU01000165.1 GCA_009889605.1 Candidatus Bathyarchaeota archaeon
AAAAGGAAAATTTTACAGGATAGTCAAATTTAAGAATCTCTTTGTAGTTCCCTAAGCCGTAGAAAAATGGGTTTTTCATGTTTCGAAAATCCCATTTAAAGAAACTTAGAACGAAGGAAAATCCAATTGGCCAGAATGTAAATACACTCAGCACCAGCAAAGCTGGCAGCAAGAACATGTAAGCAAGCAACCCTTCCTTAAACTTACGTATGTTCGTCTTTAACACGTTTCCACCCCCGTACACTATTTTGACAATTTAAGATAATTGACATAGTTTTACACGATATACGATGAAATATTCTCGTCTTTTACTATTTCTCCGAGTTTTTTTACAACAAATTCTCCATCGATGACTACTTTCTTTTCTTCCACTTCAGGTGCTTGGAACATGATGTCTTCTAAGAGCTTTTCAACAACGGTGTACAGTCTTCTTGCGCCTATGTTTTCAAGTCTTTCATTAAGTTGATATGCGATCTTCGCTATCTGTCGTATCGCGTCTTGAGTAAAATCAAGCTCGACACCCTCGGTGTACAACAGCGCTTTGTACTGTTTTACAAGAGCATTTTCAGGTTCAGTTAATATCCTTATAAAATCATCCTCTTTTAGAGGTTCAAGCTCAACTCTTATAGGAAATCTTCCTTGCAGTTCTGGGATGAGATCTGTCGGTTTTGTCATGTGGAACGCCCCGGCTCCGATGAAGAGTATATAATCGGTTCTCACTGGTCCATACCTTGTTGTCACTGTAGTTCCTTCAACTATTGGCAGTAAGTCTCTTTGCACACCTTGTCTTGAAACATCAGGTCCATGTGTTTGCCCCCCACCCGCTACTTTATCAAGCTCGTCAATAAATATGATTCCTCTCTCTTGTGCGAGCACCAACGCTTTTTGCACAACTTCATCCATATCTATAACCTTTTCTGACTCAATAGGTGCCAATACCCTCCGAGCTTCGGAGATTTTCATCCTCCTTCTTTTCTTCTGCTTTGGTAGAGTATTTCCCAATACCTGAGAAAAATCTATCCCCATCTCTTCCATATCGAGAATTCCCACAAATCCAACGCCTGGTGTAGACGCCTCAACATCTATTTCGATCTCCATGTCTTCCAATTCACCATTCTTGAGTTTTTCTCTTAATTCTGCTCTTCGCCTTCTAATGTCATGCTCATCAG
>WUQU01000166.1 GCA_009889605.1 Candidatus Bathyarchaeota archaeon
ATGTGGATGTTCAGGGAAGTAAAAGCAGTGCAAGCAGCTTGGAGAGCCTTATTTATGATATAAGCGAGGGTATTGTTAACTTGAGAGCTTGAGGTGAAATAAAATGTCAGATATAAAGGTAGAGAGCACAGCTAAGGTATCAGGTTTAACAAGCAATGTGGCTAATACATCATCCAAAAGTGTGCTTGGCAAACAGGAATTTTTGAATCTTTTGGTGACCCAGCTGAGGTACCAGGACCCGCTAAAACCAATGGAAGACAAAGAGTTTGTTGCACAGCTTGCCCAGTTTTCAGCACTTGAGCAGATGCAAAATTTAAATAAGTCATTTGAACTTTTAAAGGCTCAGAGCTTGATAGGAAGAAACATTGTTGCTACCAGCCTGCAAGACAGTTCAAAACTGATTGAGGGAAGAGTTGAAAGTGTCAAGATAGACGGTAGCAACGTTTACTTGAGAGTAAATGGAACAGAGGTGCCTTTAGATAATGTAAAAGAGGTGTACCATGCATACTTTGAAGAGGTATTGTCAGAAGTCTTAAGCAGGGTACCTTCAAAAGAAGATCTTCTCGAGATATTAAGCTCCTTGCAAAAAGGAGAATGAGCTACAATGGATGTAAATAATGTAAAAGGAATATCTGACAAAAAGTATCAAAATAATATCTCGCCTGCTATACGTCAAACTGCCAGGAGTTTTGCAGGTGTTCTTTCGCAAACACTAAAAATTTCAAAACATGCAAGTCAAAGGTTAAAACTTCAAAACATAACCCTGGATGAAAAGACGTTGGAAAGGCTTGAGGGGGCATTAAACAAGGCAGAGCAGAAAGGGCTTAAAAATGATGTACTTATTTTAGATGGAGACAGAGCTTACATTGTAAACATTAAAAACAGGGTTGTTGTGACTGTTAAAGATGTATCGGGCCTGAAAGAGAACATATTTACAAACATAGACGGTGTTTTGATGCTCTGAGGTAAGTAAGTTGTATGTAAAAAATAGGGGGATGGACCCTAAAAAAAAGATGGGAGGTCCCCCGCAGAACAAGACCTTTCTGACTGACAGAGGGAAGGTCTTCAAGAAGAAAAAACGAATCTAAGAGAAAAAAAGGGGGATGTTATACACACCATGATGAGGTCAATGTTTTCCTCAATATCTTCCCTTCGCGCTCACCAGACCAGGATGGATGTAATTGGTGATAACATAGCCAATGTAAATACAGTGGGGTTTAAATCAAGCAGGGTGACATTTGCTTCTGTCTTTGCTTCTGTGCTAAAAGCGGCATCTGCACCGGACACAACTACTGGTCGTGGTGGGTCAAATCCTATGCAGATTGGGCTTGGTGTATCTGTTGCATCTGTTGATATGAACATGACAAGAGGAAGTCTTCAGAGGACTGATAATCCCACAGACCTTGCAATTGAAGGTGACGGGTTTTTTGTGGTAGGTGGGGATGGAAGGGCACCGCGTTTTACAAGAGCAGGGAACTTCAGCCTTGATAAGATGGGGAATCTGGTGACATCTACAGGGCTGAACGTTCTTGGGTGGATGTATGATCCGGTAAACAATCAGATTGACACTACAAAAACACCTTCAAAGATAAACATTCTTGCGTTTCCTACTCTGCCACCAAAGGCAACTGATAAGATAAGCTTTGATGGGAATATAAGCGCTGATACTAAGATATATTCAGGACAGATAACAAAGTATGAGGATTTGTTGAACGTTCCGGTTGACTGCAAATATTCGACCAGTTTTAAAATCTATGATTCTCAGGGGAAGGAACACACTCTTCAGCTCACTTTTGTGAAGACAGGGGACAATACATGGAAGTGGTTTGTAGATGCTCCAAGAGTAAAGAAAAATATCGGAACTTCACAGAACCTGCAGGAGGCATATGTGTATGTTGATGAAATGATAAATGCGAACAACAACTACGATAGTTTTATTGCAAGAGGGACAATAACCTTTGGGCAGGCCGGAAAGGTGACTGATGATGAAAATACACCTGATGTAGAAGGAATAACAGTGACCGATGGGAGGTTTGTCAATCCCCAAAATGGGACATTTACAATCAGTTTTGTAAACAATGTGGTAGATCCTATAACGTTTAAGGTTAACAGTTCACAGTTTGATGTGAACGATGCAACAAACATGGCATTTTTCCTCAAGAACCTGACTCAGTTTGGTAACATGGAAAGCTCGGTAAGAGTTGCCCAGATGACAGGATACAGTGCTGGAACCCTTCAGGGATTTAACATTGATGCTTCGGGGAAGATAACAGGGGTGTATTCAAACGGTCTGAATCAGCTGATAGGTCAGATTGCTATTGCTACGTTTGCAAACCCTGCAGGGCTTCAGCGAATTGGTGATAACCTGTATATAAACACTGTAAACTCAGGTGACCCTGAGATAGGAACACCTGGTTCTGGTTCAAGGGGTACGATATCACAGGGGACTCTTGAGATGTCAAATGTAGACCTGGCAAGAGAGTTTACAGACATGATAGTAACTCAGAGGGGATATCAGGCAAATGCAAGGGTTATAACTGCGTCTGATGAGCTGTTGCAGGACCTGGTAAATATTAAGAGATAACGCTGATAGGTAGACAGCAGAAGGGAGAAGGGGAAAAACTGGAGGAAGA
>WUQU01000167.1 GCA_009889605.1 Candidatus Bathyarchaeota archaeon
AAGATATTAACAGAGAACTGGCAGAGGACTTAATAGCAATAGTAACATCTTTTGCAGCGAGGATTTATGGACAAAGAGGTGCTAAAAGACATGGTAACAGTTCAGGCGAAGTTAGTGTTCGATAGAGAGGAAGACAAAAAGGCAGTATTAGACCTTATGAGAAGATGGTCCTCTTGTATGAGGTATGCATATAAGAGACTACTGGAAAGGCATAAAAGGAATGAACTCAAAAGGCAACTGCAAGGAATTTTTAATCTTAATTCCCGATACGTTGATGATGCAATAATGAAAGCAAACAGTGTTTTAAACTCATGCAAAGAAAGAGGAGAAAATCCTGAAAAGGTCATTTTTGGTGGTAGGCAACTTTTTGAAAAACTCCAGAAGAGGCACATAAACGGCAAGGTATATAGAAAACTTCAACGAGAGTGGCAGGAGAAAAGGAAGGGGAATCTGTACTCAAGAGGAGACAGGAGCAAAAAGGGGAATCTCAATACAAGGATTGAGATAGACAGAAACTTCACAAAACTCAGGATTAACGTAGGGAAAAGAGAGTACGTATATGCGACGGTACAAGCTGGATGGAAGATGAAAGGTAAGACATACATGGATAGGAACCTACTGCTACAAGCAATAAGCAGCTCTAGTGGACCTTATTCTGTAGAACTGAAACTCAAAAACGGTGTAGTATATGCCTACTTCACCGTTGAAGAAGTTTTCCCACAGCCAAAGATAACAAAAGCAAATGGAGTTATAGGGATAGACACTAACGCATATCCAAAGAATGTTGCATGGGCAGAAACAGATGAGTACGGACAGTTTCTGGGATATGGTGAGATACCAATGCCAGAGCTTGAGAGTGGAAGCTCAAGCAAGAGAGAGTATTACAGGTGGCAGTATGCACACATGATAGTACAAATGGCGAAAGAGAAGCAAAAAGCCATAGTGATTGAGAGCCTTAGCATACAGGACAGGGGCAGAAGAGGAGACTTTTCAGGTAGAAAATCAAGACGGATAAGGCACTATTTTGGAAGCAGATTACTTTTGGAGAAGGTAAAACTTCTGGCAAAACGGGAAGGAGTAGAGGTTATAGAAGTAGACCCGGCGTATACTTCTGTGATAGGGATGTTGAAGTATGCACCGCAGTTTATGGTGAGCAAGGATATTGCGGCAGCGTATGTAATAGCGCGAAGAGGACTTGGCTTGAGAGAAAGGATACCGCACAATTATATGCTGCTTCTTAGTAGTCTTGATACAAACAGCCTGGAAGAACTAAAAGAATACGTAAAGAAGGTAGTTAAGAACTCGAACGTTAGGAGAAAACAACTCAAAGCGATAGATAGGGTGATAGGGATTTTACAAAGCTCTGGGCGT
>WUQU01000168.1 GCA_009889605.1 Candidatus Bathyarchaeota archaeon
GAAAACAAAGAGAAAAAGTGCAGAGACTTAATGACAAAGGGAGTGCTTTTTGCAAGGCCAAACGACAGTGTCCTAAAAGTAAGCGAAGTAATGGTGCGCCACGCCATTTCTCAGATGCCTGTAATTGACGGCAATAAAGTTGTGGGGACAATAACCGAAGAAGGTATAATCAGAAAATTGGGCTCAAACATAACCGAGGAAAAAGTTGATAGTCTCATGGATCCCCCGTTGCCAATGGTGTCAGAAGAAACAGGCATTAGCGCTATTCTTTCATTGCTTAAAAGGCGACAGGGCGTGCTGGTTGTAAGGGGTAAAAAGGTTGTTGGAATAATAACCCGTTCAGATGTCTTAAAAAACATAGGCTAAGTGTTGTACATGTCGTTGCAAGATTTTAATCGATATGCTGGACAAGCAATCCGCATGGTGAAAGAGGAAAAGCCGAAGGAGATTTTGATAGTTCATCATGACGATGCTGATGGGTTATGTTCCGCTGCAATAATAAAAAGGGCTTTAGAACGTGAGAACTTAAACACTACAACTTTCTGTCTGGAAAAGATTTACACTGAAGTAGTCGCAGATCTGCATTCAAAGGATGGACGCATAATTTTTTACGTGGACATAGGCTCGTCCCATGCAGATTTAATATCCGAATATAACGAAGGACGAAATTCCACTATAATCCTTGACCACCACGACCCAAAACCATCAAAAGACCCACGGGTTTTAGATTTAAATCTTGAAAACTTCGGCTTCAAGGGAGAAACAGATTTTTCTGGGGCTACGTGCTGTTACCTTTTTGCAAGAACCCTAAACGAAGCCAACTCAGATTTAGCCTATTTGGCTCTGGTTGGGAGCCGCGAAATCCCAGAAGGCTACACGTCAATAAATAAGGCAATTCTTGAAGAGGCCATAAAAAATGGGCGAATCAATGAAAAAGGGAAAAGTTTCGAAATTTCAAGATTTAAGGTGAGCGTTGAGGATTTATTTTCTAAACTTCAAATTCTCGGAGCCGCTGGCTATTATGAAGGCGGACCAGACCTTGGGATAGAAATATGCCTAAACGGATTAACCAAAAATGCTGAAGAGAAAGTTGCGTTCTTAGAGGATAGGCGCAAAGAGGCCAACCGTAGGCTTTTAGGGAGGCTTTACCGTGAAGGACTCAAGGAAACAGACCATATTCAATGGTTTGACGCTGGAAACATGTACGCTGGTATGGGAACAAAAGTTATCGGGCAATTCTGCTCTTTCCTCTTGTATCAAACACGCCTGATAAAACCCGACAAGTATATCTTGGGCTTTGTTAATGTGCCCCCAGAAATCCCAAAATGGGGAAAACTTAAGGAAAGTTTTGTTAAGGCTTCTTTGAGGATGCCCAAACAAATGCAGGCGCTTATCGCTAAAGGAAAGCTGCCAGGTGCGGTTAACCTTCTGGATAAGGCTTCTGAAGGCTTTGGGATAGCTGACGGACACCAGTACGCCGCAAGTGTAATAGTCCCAGTTAATAGAAAAAATGAGCTTATAGAAAATGCTGAAAAAGTTGCACAAACAAGTGTCTGATATTTATCAGAAACCAGATTTAACAAGGTTGCGAGGTTTCATTATTTCTCTCAGGAAAACGGTTGCATAGGATCCACGCTGAAGCATAAACTCTACCTTCACTTTCCATTTGGACGGATTGGTTTCATCTCTTGCTATTTCGTTAAGCGAAAAATTCTTCAAGGTGGCCAAAACCGCTCTCACCCCGCCTTTTAAACTCAATTCCGGCATCCATTTAACCTTAAAATTTTCTGGTGAAATGCCTTCCTCCTCTAAAACTTGTTTTTCAATTTCTCCCTGCATTCCATGCGACAACTTCTGCCTAAAACCAAGAAGCGGGATGGCAACGTGCATTTTCCCAATTCCAGTCTTTAAGTTAATTTCATTCAGCGTTTCATGGCTTGCAACAACATGGGCTTGAGTTATTGGCAACCCCAAAGTATCCAACTTCACCACGTAATCCCCAACTTCAGCCCTGTTAAGCGAAAGCCCCAAACTCATTCTTTTACTTAAAAACCGGTTAAACAGGTAAGATTGATAGGCTTGCGGAAAAAGTATTAACAGCTTTTTCGGGAACCTCCTAAAGGCTCCCATAAAGTCATTGTCTCTTTTAGTTAGATGCTTGAGCATAAGCCTTTCATAATACAGTTTTTCTGGAAACTCTTTCAAAGCTTGTTTAAAATCCTGTGTGTTCCAAAGTTGCTCGCGCGCTTGCCTCGATTCTGGGTGCTCAAGGGGAGTGGACTTAGCAAGAAAAATCATAGCTGCCTTTTCGAAGTCTCCTTGAATAAGAGCTTTC
>WUQU01000169.1 GCA_009889605.1 Candidatus Bathyarchaeota archaeon
ACGGGTGGGCGGCGGGGGGGCTCCTTTTCCCCTCTCTGGGGTGGTAGCGGTTGCCCCAAGCAGAGCTAAGGGGTGCCTTAACTCTCTGGGGAGGCCTCAAGCAGAGCCCTACTCAAAGGGGTTTGCCCCAAGCGGCGGACGCGAAATAAATCTTTTTTTTCGCGCCCGAAGGGCGCCATTTTTCCTTGTTAAAATAAACATAAAAGACAATCTTGGTGTTGTGTTGGTGTTATAATGGTTAAATAGGAGGTGTCGGAATGAAGCTAACTAAGGAGAATTGGGTTGAGTTTGTAAGGGAAAAAGGAATTCGTTATTTTACCTTTAATGAGTTTGTGAAGGAAGAAGGCGGATTTATTGAGAGTGAATTAGTTTTGAAGCTTGAGGAGTTGCGTCGTTTGTGCGGTTTCCCATTGGTTGTTGCTTCAGGGTATAGAAGCGTTCTGAAAAATCAAGAGGTGGGCGGTGCTCCTAATAGTTTCCATTTAAGAGGTATGGCGGTTGATATTTCTACAAGGTCATTTTCCCCTTCTATGTTGTATAGGTTTATAAAAGGTGCGTTCTTAGTTGGTTTTGGCGGTATTATTGTTTATCCTTTTCATGTGCATCTGGATATCAGAGAGGTTGACTTTTTTGAGGTTTCGGGTTATAATAAAAAGAGTAGTAAGTAAACTTAGGAGGTGTTAAGATGGCTAAAGTTACTATGCCGTTGCTGTCTGGTGAGGTTCGTGGTAAGGTTGGCGATATTGTGTTTTTTAGAAGGTATGGCATCCAGTTGGCGAGGATGAGGACAATACCAACAAATCCTAAAACTGCTAAACAGGTTGCTGTGAGGACTAATTTAAGTGGTTTGAGCAAGCTTTGGAAAGGCGAGGAGAATATTATTTTGATGAAGTATAATCCTGCGAGTGATGAGTGGGAAGATATAACCGTAGCGAATAGTTTGACTGATACAGAGAGGCAAGCGTGGGAAGCTGAGGCGAGAATGAGAGGGAAACCTGTTGCGTATGCTCGTTTGTTGTTCATTGGAGAGAATGTTCGTTTGTTGTCTATGGGAGCGTATATAAAGAGAGTTCCATAATGCGTATTCCTTCCCTTCTTAAAACTAAAACCTTTTGGAGTGGCGTTGGTTTGGTTGTGTATGGTGCTATTAATCAGGACTGGGAAGCGGTTTTAACTGGTTTAAGCGTTATCTTTCTTAGGGATGCAGTGAATAGCGTTATCTCTCGTAGGGATGCAGTGAATAAGGTTGGGAATAAGGATGGAAACGGGCCTCCTTTTTAATTTGTTGCCTGTTTTTCTCTCGTTCTTGCTTGGCTTAGTTATTTATCTTGTGAAGGCGGTTCTTAATCTTTCTCACAGGGTTTTAGCGTTGGAAGTGAAAATTGACATATTGATAAAGGAGCTTGAAAAAGTAAGATTTGATAAGGCGGATACTCAGGTCAAGGCTTAAATCAGGGTTTGTTTTTTACAGGCTTGGTGTTAAAAAGGAAACAGGCAATTATATTGCTGGCTTTAAGGGGTTTAAGGTTGATAAAAGGGAAGCGGATGGATGGATAGAGATTAGAGATGCTGGAAATTGGGAATTGTGGGGCTTGGTTAAGAGGATTGAGGCGTTGGGCTATGGTGCGTTATATCTTGGTTTTGGAGTTGATAGAAGACCTTTAGCATACTTCAGACCTTATAGGAAAAGAATAAATCTTGAAAATGTGAGGAAATGCGTAAGTGATATACATAAACATTTTCCTTTTCTTCGTTTGCACTGGACTTTAAGAGGTGGAAGTAAAACTGGTGGACTTTTAAACTTTAGGACTGAGATTATAGACTTGTTCCGTTTTGTGCGTTTTCTTTCTCCTTTACCTTCTGATGTTTCCCAAATAGTTCCAAAAACAGGTGTTCCAAAGTTTTTGGCTTTTGTGCTTTCTTGGCAGAGTGGTAATGTTCTTAAGGTTAGAAAGGTTCCTCCAAAGTTTTGGGTTTTTGTGCTTTCTTTGAAAAGTGGTAATGTTCTTACTTGGGTGGGTGGTAATGTTCTTAGGGTTAGAAAGGTTCCTATTGTTGGAAGTAGGGAAAGAGGTAAATATGAGGTTTTGGGGGGTTATATTCCTTCCTCTTTTTCCTTTGGTAGTGGTATAATAAAAGTTGATGTTCGGAGTTGCAAAGCCTCTATGGTTGTGGTTCGGTTTTCAGGGTTCGCTGGAAAAGTATTACAATGTTGTGTTAAGAAGGAGGATGGAAACAATGATAGACAGGGTCAACTTGCTGAGTGGTGAGAGTTATGAGTTTCAAACGGATGGTAATCAATATGTGGTTGTTGTGAGTTGTAGTGGTGTAGGCGTTCAGGTTATAAAAGGTGATACCGTGCTTGCTACTTTAAACTGGCTTGAAACCTATTCATGTCCTGCTAATACAGGCGCTTATATTGTTAGGAATACTTCAAGCGTTAATGCGGATGTTTTGCTTGTGCGTTATATTTTACTTTAGGAGGTTTTTGAGATGATAGAGAGAATAAGGCTTGATGATGATCAGGAAAAATACGTTGTTGATGTTGGACGAAATCAAGTTATCGTTGTTCTCTGTTTGTCTGATGGTGGTATAGTTGTGCTTGATCCTTATGATCCTAATCCTTCCTCATTTTATGCTCGTTTGCAAAAATATGAGACTTGGACTTCTTCAGACATTCCTTTTGCTGTAAAGGCTCAGTCCCCTACAGGTGCTGAGTTCCTAATTGTGCGTTATTTTCGTTAAAAGATTTCCCCAATAGAGAAGGAGAGTATTCCCTCCTACTTCCTTCTCTCTCTTTCTCATGGTGCTTACCTCCTGTCTCTCTTCCTTCCCTCTTCCTCCTTTTTCTTTTCTTCAAAGGTGTATCTCAAAAGCTTGTATCTTCCTGTTCCTTCTTCCTCTTCAGCTTCTTCTACGGGATTTAGCCTCAAGATTACCATAAACCTGTAGTCTTTGTCCTTGTCCTCAAGCTCTATCATGTAGGTGAGCTTTTCTATGGCCTTTATCTTTTTTATCTCATAGTCAATCTCTTCAGGCATTATTTCCTCAAGTGCCTTTATGATTTCTTTCTTCCACATTTCCTGCCTCCTTTTCTTCCCTTCCTGTCCTTTTCTATTTTAATTCCTTCCTGTCCCTTCCTATCCTTTTTCTTCCCTTCCTATCCTTTCTATCTTTTTTCTTACCTTCTTCTCTTCCTTTCTTTGGGGGGGGGGAGTGGGAGCCCCCCCTTTGGGGGGGCGGACGGGCGGCGGGGGGGCTTCTTTCTTTCCTTTTTTCCTTTCTTCCTTTTTTTTCCTTTTATGGCCGCGGCCGCCGCCTTCTTTTTATTTTTTTTCAAATGAAAATTTTTCTCATTTAGCGGTTTTTTTCTTTTGAGTTTTTTGGGCAAGTTAGGAGATGTTAGCAAAAAGGAATATATTTTACTGCTGTGATGCACACAAAAAACTTGACAAACTGCTTGCAAAGTGCTATATTATGACTATGAAAAACTTTGAAAGGAGGTTAGCCATGCCAGAGATAGCAGACGGACTTCTTGAGATCGCGCGTGTCATGGGCTTGAACGTCAAGCCCGCCGAGAGTAG
>WUQU01000170.1 GCA_009889605.1 Candidatus Bathyarchaeota archaeon
ACAGCGCTGGTGGTGATTCGGCAAAGCTTGAATGGGAGTTGACGAGTTGAGACCTCAAGATGTGCTTTTCGTTCCGCTACGCACGCCAAACGGAAGAATCGTTGGCATTGTAAGCATGCGATATCCTTTGGATGGGAAAAAGCCTACCAGGGAATCTCTAATGCCGCTTGAGCTTTTCATACACCACGCAGCCATACTCATTGAAAACGCCCAGCTAATTGAAAGTCTGGAAAAGGCTAGAAAAGAGCTTGCACAATACGCTGACGAGCTTGAACAGAAAGTGGAAGAACGTACCCGCACATTAATCGAGTTCCAAGACAAGCTTTTGAAGGCTCAGAGGCTGGCTGTTATCGGCGAATTAGCCGGCATGGTGGGCCATGACCTACGTAACCCGTTAACAAGCATGACTGGCGCAGCATACTACCTTAAAAAACGGTTAGCCGAAAACTGCGACAAGAAAATGATGGAAATGATTGAAATAATAGAGAAAAATATCGCCTACTCCAACAAGATAATAAACGATCTTCTGGACTATTCTCGGGACGTGAAACTGGACTTGATTGAAACAACCCCAAAAAGGGTAATGGAAGAAGCGCTTGCCGCTGTAGAAATTCCCAAAAACATCCAGGTAGTGAACAAGGCAAAAAGCTCTGTTGGAATTAAAGTTGACTTTGAAAAGCTGAAGCGAGTATTCATAAATCTTATTAGGAATGCCGTGGAAGCCATGCCAAACGGGGGAACCCTAACGATTAAAAGCAGAAAAAGAAATGGCACAATCGAGTTTACATTAACAGATACGGGAGTCGGCATGTCAGAAGAAGTTTTGAAGAGGCTTTGGACACCATTGTTCACGACTAAAGCCAAGGGAATGGGTTTCGGCCTCGCAGTGTGCAAACGTTTTGTGGAAGCCCATGGAGGCTCCATAAAGGCGGAAAGCACTTTGGGTAAGGGAGCAACTTTCACAGTAACAATTCCAATTGAACCTAAAAATGAAGAAGGAGGTGAAAACCTTTGGTTGAAAACGCAAGAATCCTCATTGTTGACGACGACGAAAACATAAGGAAAGCCTTAGCCGCAATCCTCGAAGAAGAAGGCTACACAGTTGACATGGCAGAAACTGCAAAGCAAGCCATATACAAAACAACGAGAATTTTTACAACCTAGCCTTGATAGACATAAGGCTACCGGACATGGATGGCATAGAACTTCTAACCAAAATGAGGGATACTACGCCTAAAATGCGCAAAATAATAGTGACGGGTTATCCTACGCTTCACAACGCTATAGAAGCCGTCAACAGAGGCGCAGACGCCTACATACTGAAACCCTTCGACGTAGAAAAGATCTTGGCAACCATAAAAGAACAGTTGAAGAAACAGGAAGAAGAGAGACGGTTCAGCGAGGAAAAAGTGGCTGAATTCATTGAAGCCCGCGTAAAAGAACTTGAAACTGGAAAAGTCGCATTTTAAAGCCTCGCACACCCCCCTATTTATATTTCTTTCAAAAATGCAGTACATTTTATACACTTTCGTTTATAGCCTCTAGGCGGTTCCAGCCAGCCGCGTTTTATGGCTTCTATTTAACGCTTTTTATATGGTTTCGATTTTTAACGGAAAAATTTCCGCAGCTCATTTTGTGAGCGGGATTAAAAACAACTTCTTTTTGAGTTGCGGATTCGATTCGATTGTAAACGCACAGCACAGCTTAAGAGCTTTATCTTTCTCCCCTTTTGGAGAATACTGGATTTTGTATATTTTCCATATCTGCCTAAGATGTTGTTTTAAATTTTTGTTGCATAAAGATTAAAAAGCTACACTACATTTAGTGCTTTAAAATAATGTTTAACCACTATAATGTTGTGAAGCACGCGAAAGTGATTCCATGAAATGCCCATACTGCGGCTCTGAAAACCTAAAAACCCTTGAAACCCGCGATTCTGCGGACAACACAGTTAGGAGACGCAAGGAATGCGGCAACTGCGGAAAACGGTTCACAACCTACGAGTACATAGAAACCGTGGAGCTGATGGTCAGAAAAAAGGACGGGCGACTGGAACGTTTCGACATAAACAAAATTATAAGAGGCTTGCAGAAAGCCTGCGAGAAAAGACCCGTAACCATGGACCAGATACATGAACTAGCCGAGAAGGTTAGGCAGGAGCTTATGCTTGGAGGTAAGGAAGAGGTTTCCTCCCAGGAAATAGGCGACCTTGTGATGAAACATTTGAAAAGCCTTGACCGTGTAGCCTACATCCGCTTTGCCTCTGTCTACCGCAAGTTCGAAGAGCCAGAGGATTTCCGTCGCGTGCTTCAAGAGGTGAGAAAATGAAGTTTGTTAGGAAACGTGATGGAAAATTAGAACCTTTCGACCAAGAACGTATTACAAACGCCATTTGGAAGGCTGCTAAGGCCGTTGGTGGAAAAGACCGTGAACTAGCCAAAAAGTTAAGCGACCAGGTGGTAGCCGAACTCAAAAGGCGATTCGGAGAAGAAGGCGTTCCCACAGTTGAGGAAATCCAGGACATTGTGGAGAAAACCCTCATAGAAAACGGGCATGCGAGAACCGCTAAGGCGTATATTCTCTATAGGAAGCAGCATCAGGACCTTCGTGAGTTAGCAGCCCTATTAAGCTCAGCCGACCTTGTGGACCAGTACTTGGATATTGAGGATTGGCGGGTTAAAGAAAACTCTAACATGAGTTATTCGCTGCAGGGCTTAAACAACTATCTCTCTTCAACAGTTATAGCCAAATACTGGATTACACGGATTTACCCGCCCAACATTGCCGAGGCTCACTTTTCCGGTGACATGCACATCCACGACCTAGGCGTTTTGGGACCCTACTGCGTAGGCTGGGACATGAAGGACCTGTTGCTTTCTGGATTCGGCGGAGTGCCTGGCAAAATTGAAAGCACCCCAGCAAAACATTTCAGGACAGCCCTAGGGCAAATAGTGAACTTTTTCTACACGCTTCAGGGCGAAGCTGCAGGGGCTCAGGCTTTCTCTAACTTTGACACCTATTTGGCTCCGTTTATCCATTACGATGGACTAAGCCAAAGGGAAGTGGAGCAGGCGCTTCAAGAGTTTTTCTTTAACATGAATGTGCCCACACGGGTTGGGTTTCAGACGCCTTTCACCAATGTTACTTTGGACTTGGAAGTGCCCGATTTCATGGAAGATGAGCCTGTCATAGTTGGCGGAAAAGTCTTGGATGAAACCTATGGCAGCTTGGAAAAAGAGATGGAGATGCTTAACATTGCATTTGCAGAAGTGCTCAGCCGAGGCGACGCAAAAGGAAGGGTTTTCACTTTCCCGATTCCCACGTACTGCATAACCAAGGATTTCAACTGGGAGTCAGCAGCTTCCCAGAAGATTTTCGAGATTGCCGCCAAATATGGTGCACCCTACTTTTCCAACTTTGTTAACAGTGACATGAAACCCGAAGACGTGCGGAGCATGTGTTGCCGTCTAAGGATAGATAACCGTGAACTGCGCAAGCGAGGTGGAGGCTTTTTCGGAGCAAATCCGCTGACTGGAAGCATAGGCGTCGTCACCCTTAACCTTCCACGATTGGGTTATTTGGCTAAGGATGAAGACGAGTTCTTTGAACGCTTGGAAGCGCTTATGGAAACTGCCAAAGACAGTTTGGAGATAAAACGCAAAGCCTTGGAACAGTTCACCGAGAAAGGTTTATACCCGTATTCCAAGCGGTATCTCCGCGGCGTAAAAGAAGCCTTCGGGAAGTACTGGAAAAACCACTTTTCGACGATAGGGATTTTGGGCATGAACGAAGCTATAATGAACCTTTTCGGCTTTGGCATAGCTTCGCCTGAGGGATTGGAGTTTGCTGTTAAGGTTTTGAATTTCATGCGGGAGAAGCTTTCAGACTTTCAGGAGGAAACTGGGAACATTTACAATTTGGAGGCTACGCCCGCTGAAGGCGCAAGCTATAGACTGGCGCGCATAGACAAGCGTAAATACCCCGACATAATTACGGCCAACGAGAAATATGTGGCTAGGGGCGCTGAACCCTTCTACACGAATTCAACTCAGCTTCCCGTTGACCATGAGGCAGACTTGTTCGAGGCTTTGGAACATCAGGACAAGCTTCAGCCGCTTTACACGGGTGGCACTGTTTTCCACATTTACCTCGGCGAGAGGCTTTATTCCTGGAGACCCGCCGCTGAACTGATCCGCAAAGCAACTTGGAACTTCCGCCTGCCCTACTTCACTTTGACACCTACCTTCAGCGTTTGCCCAACCCACGGCTACCTAAACGGCGAGCAGAGGCAGTGTCCAAAATGCGGAGCCAACTGCGAAGTCTACTCAAGAGTTGTGGGCTATCTGCGGCCGGTTGACCAGTGGAACGATGGAAAACAGGCAGAATTCGCCATTCGCAGAACCTTTGAAAAGGCTGTGGTTGTTCCACAAGCAGTGGTGTCCGCTTAGGGATAGGCCTATGAAGTTTAGCGGTTTACAGAAGACAAGCCTAATAGACTTTCCAAACAAGGTTGCAGCCGTGCTTTTCACGCCTGGCTGCAACCTGCGCTGTCCCTACTGTTACAACTGGCGGATAGTGGTGGACCCTAAACCCCCTTTTCTGAACGAAGAAACAGCCCTGCAGATTCTGGAAGAGCGTAAACGTTACGTGGATGCTGTTGTGGTGACTGGTGGAGAGCCCACAATTCATAAGGAGCTGCCCAAGTTTTTGAAAAGGCTTAAAGAGAAGGGCTTCGCGGTTAAGCTTGACACTAATGGGTTTAACCCCAAGGTTTTGGAGGAAAGCCTTCCCTACGTGGATTATGTGGCCTTAGACGTGAAAACAAGTTTGGGCAAATACGGCCTTTTAGGCGCAGCTGGCACAGCGGAGCTTACGCACACCATGGAGGTTTTGAAGGCTGGCAAAGTGGAATACGAGTTCAGAACCACCGTGGTTCCAAAGCTGGTGGAAGAAGAAGACATAGCCCAGATAGGCGAGGCGGTGAAGGGTGCTGAAAACTATGCCTTGCAACAGTTTATTCCAGGCGACACTTTAAACGAGGAATATAAAAGCCTAAAGCCTTATCCGCCGGAAACCCTTGAAAAAATGGCCGAAACCATACGGAAATACGTAAACAACCTCGTAACACGCTTCTAATTTTTTCGAATGTTTTAGCGAGTTTTGGCCTAGTTTTCGTTGAATATCCTTATCCTTTTTATGGGGTTTCGCCTATCCATATGGTTTGGTTTAAGCCTTTAAAGTGTTGGTCTCCTGTGATTAGTTTTGCGTTTAGGGTTTTCGCCGCTGCCAGTATTATGGCGTCGAAGAGGCTTGGGGTTGTTAGGTTTTCTTTTTTGGCTTTTTCTGTTAGTTGCATGTAGGTTTTTGCGGCTTCTATGGCTGTTTGCGTGTATATGGGGGTTATTTCTGTGGTTTCTTCTATGGTTTTTAGGCGTTGTTGGATGAGGGTTTCTTTGGCGCCTTCGCGCATGTATTTTCGAGCTATTTCCGCCAAGACAATGTCTGGGGTGTAAGCCTCTTCAGCTTTTTGGATGGCTTCTTTTGCTTTTTCGCCTTGGCTGCTGCCTCTGAAGATTTCAACCCAATCGTAGGAGTCAACAACCACTGCCGACGCTGCTGTTGCTGTCTTCACCGCGATCCTCCTCGGTGAAGGGCTTAATTTTGCCCTTGTCTATGCCGAAGACTTCGTTAAGCCTATTTTTGCGTTGTTGGGCGATGAAAAGCCTAATTGTTTCGTCTAGGGTTTGGGCACCGAGTTTTTCACGTAGCCTTTCAAGCATTTAAGCGTGTTTTTTGAAACCCTTATAGTGGTTGTCCCGCTCATAGTCCTTACATATACACGTATACAAGTATACAAAGTACAAAGATATAAATAAGTACAAAGATATAAATATACTGCAAGTTTTGAAGAGCTTTTCATCCCTTTGGCAGACATGAATCAAGCGCAAGAGCGGAAGAGGGCGCGCGAGTTTCTTAGAATACTTGCCAAACGTAACGAAGAAGCCAAGAAGCATCCTGAGCGGCTCATTCCATTAGAGGACTTATAAGTTGGATTTTAGGGTTTTCTGCATCTAAGGCGGCTAAAGAGGTTGCCAAACTTGACGAGGTTGTGAAAAGGCGTGTTGTTGAGGGGCTTAGGGCTTTGGAAACAAGTCCAGAGAAGGTGGGGAAACGCCTAACACCTTCGAATTTCTGGAGTTTGCGCGTTGGCGACTACAAAGCCTTAAGCCCCTTCCACTACCGTTCAAGCCGTCTGCCGCCGCCACGAAAAATCTTCACCCTAAAACGCGGAGACGAACTATGCGGCGTAATTGTTTACGGTTATCCGCCTTTAACAGTTTTTGGCAGAAAAAGTTTGGAAAGGAAACCATACACAGCTCCAGAAAGAAGTAAGCACTATAACCCGCGTGGTCATACACCCCAAATATCGAACAATAGGGTTAGGCGCAAAAATAGTTAAGGAAACATTGCCCTTAGCAGGCACGCCGTACGTGGAAACACTGGCGGTTATGGCCAAATACAACCCCTTCTTCGAAAAAGCTGGAATGCAAAAAATAGCAGAAAACAAACCCAACAAACACTTGTTAAAAGCCATAGAAAAACTTCAGAAGCTTGGATTTGAACCCAAGATGCTTTCCAGCCAAAAACACAACTTGGAAAAAATAGTAAAAGCGGACAGAAGAAAAATCGTAAAAATCCTTGTAGAATTATCGAAGAAAGGTGCAATTCCGAGAAAAAGAATTCTCTCATCAAAACAAGCTTACCCAAGCCACGAAGAGTTTGCGGCCAAAGCGAAGAAAATAGACGCCATAGAGCTTGCAGCAGCGTTAAAGAAGCTAAGTTTTTGGCGGACAAAAATCTACCTTTTCTGGAAACGTCCTCAATAGTGCAGAAAAGTTTATTCAAAGGCATCATTACTGTCTTCGCCATATGCTGTAGGGGCATTGGTTCCAGCAGTAGCTGCCACCTTTAAAAATGCAGTTTTTACATTCTGGCTTGTCGAAAAGCCTAGGCTTTTTTAAAATAGAGGGCACATGTAAATAATGGTGCAACTTTCCATTTAAGTTTTTACTTAACCTTCCAAACTGGAGCCCAAAGAAGTTTAGTTCTGATTTTAATTCATAATTCACAAAGTCTTTCTTAACCGAGGCTAAACTAAACCTTAGACGATGCCAGAGGCGCCCAAAGTTGAAAATTGAATCAACCATTGTTGTCGTTACCGCAGTTTGCATATTCTTAACCTTCTACTTTTCCCTGCTGTCCTTTCAAACGGGCGACAACGTTTTAAAGGGACAGCTTGTAATCCTTTCAGTTCTATACCTTTTAACAGGGATTCTAGTTTTTGGATGTTTGATAATTTATCTTGCAATTAGAAGGGTTTTTGTGAAAGCTGAATTTAGAAAAAGCGAAAAGGCTATGGAAAACGCGTAAGACGTTTAATTTTGTTAAAACGCCAGCAGCCATGGTGCATAAAACCTGGCCAGCATCAGTATTACAAACGAGCACAGGGGCACTGTTATGTTGTCGTCAATAGGTTTTGCTTCAAAATGTTCTATGAAGGATGCCGCTGCTCCAGCCATTACGCCAGCTGCACCTAAAACTGCTCCGGTAGGTATTGAAAAAGAAGCCATGGCAAGGTTACCCCACCAAGACTTGGTTCGCTTCTTGTAGAGAAGATTCCTTACAACGCCAGTGACTGCGTCTCCAACGGACATAAAGATTACGGGCAGAACTCCGAACCAGAAATTTCCTTCCGAAAGAAACCAGCCAAGGGTTAATATTGTTCCCCACATAATGCAGAAGGAAACTTCGTAGGCGTTGTCCGCGGTTTGGAACCAATACAAAAGCTTCCCTCTTTTGTGAGGTATGTAGAGGAAAATCGCTAAAAGCATAGCCATGGTGAAAGGCAATATGGGTGTTTTAAAAATGAAAGGCACAATTGCTGCCACCACTCCGCCAGTTAAGATGTGTATAACCTTCCTGTTATAGTAAACTGCAACATTATTTTCTAAGCCGCGTTCCCTCATGTAGGTGTAGATGTTAGCTGTTAGAAAATACGCCGTGAAAATCACCCATGCAAAGAGTAAGACTGTTGCGGCAGTCTCCTCAACAGATATCATATTTTAATTATATTTACAGAATTAGTATAAAAAATTGCTGCTTAAACACGGAATAACATTGCCCACTGCCCTGTCTAAACATCAACTATTGTTCTCTGCTTGAAAGGATTATGATGTAATCTGCTGTGTCTGCGCACATGTCTGCGGCTTGTTCTATAAATTCCACCAAATTATCAAATATTATGATGGCTCCAAGGTTCATTTGCTTTCCATGCTTGATAAGCAACTTTTTAATGTTCAAGTATTCTTTGTCTATGTTGTTTTCGATTTCTTCAACTTTTATAGAGTGTTTTACGGCTTCGGCAGGGTCTGATGAAATTTTTTCTATACTTGTACGTAATGCTGAAGCGCACTCGACTAGGGTTGAGGTCATCGCAAGCATGTTTTGTATTAATTCTTGCGGTATCAGTATGTCTTGAAGCATTTCTATGCACCTCGCTGCGTCTTTAATGTGGTCCGCAAGTGTATCGAGCCTTTTTACAAGATGCAATATATCTTCGCGGTAATCCGCTGTTAAGGCTGTGTGTTTGGACATTTCTTTGAAAACTTCTCTTCTTAGTTTGTCAACTTCTTCCTCTGTCTCAAATAAATGTTGTATGCGTTGTTCCACGTCTTCTTTTATTCCATGCGTCAAGCTTTGAACTGCTTGGTGAAGAAGGGTCGCCGTGTCAAGGGCCTTTATTATTTGTTCTTTGGATAGTTCTAGAGCTTTAGTTTTTCTGCGCCTTTCAAACCATTCGTAGCTTCCTTTCCTCAACGATTATTCACCTCCATAAAATTGAGCAAACATCCATAAAACGCTTCATCTCAAAACCACTTTTTGCCCTGTTGCAATGTAGATTATTGATTCGCAGATGTAGGTTGCATGATCAGCTATTCTCTCGAGGTATCTCACTATTAAAACACTGGAAACCGCACATTTCAGTGGCACATCCGCCTTTTCTATTAAGTTGTCAAGGAAATCAAAGTACATCTTGTCCACTTCTTTTTCCTTTTCTGATACTATTTCGGCAAGTTGTGGGTTATGGCTTCGAAGCAAGTCAATACTTGTTCTAATCATGTTTAACGCGGCGTCGCTTAATTCACGGATATAGGACACTACCCATTTATCGCAACTGCTTATTCCACCTAAACGCGTGTTCGTGTAGGATATGTCTAGGGCATATCTGCCAAAACGAGCGAAGTCATAGGCAATTTTCATGTACGAAGTTATGGTTCTTAGGTCTGAGGCCACTGGTTGAAATCTCGCTATCAGCTCGAAAGCCTTATCCTCAATTTGGTTGGCCATTAAAATAAGAACTTCTGATAGTTCACCAATTTCTTCACAAGCGTTCCTGTTTTCGAGGCAGTCTCTAACTGAAGTAAAAACTGCACGGTACGCCAGTTCACCCATTCGCTGAAGCATTGCGGAAAGCTCTTCAAGCCCAACATCAATTAGTCTGCTCATTTATTATCACCTAGCCAAACTCTCCTGTTATGTATTTCTCAGTTAATTCATTTTGAGGGGACTCAAATAATTGCCGAGTTTCACCGTACTCAATTAACCTGCCCATATATACAAAAGCAGTATAATCTGAAACCCGAGCGGCTTGCTGCAAATTATGAGTCACTATTATAACAGTATATTTTTCACCAAGTTGCCTTATCAGAGCCTCTATTTTCGCCGTGGCAGCAGGGTCAAGGGAGCTGCACGGCTCATCCATAAGTATGATTTCGGGTTTTACTGCAAGCGCTCTTGCAATACAAAGCCTTTGCTGCTGGCCGCCTGAGAGGCTGAATGCGCTGTCATCCAACCTGTCTTTGACTTCCTCCCATAGAGCTGCCTCTTTTAGGCTTTCCTCCACAATTGCGTCTATTTGCTTCCCGTTTGCTATTTTGTGAATTTTCAATCCGAAGGCTACATTTTCGCGAATAGATCTAGGGAAAGGATTTGGCCTTTGGAAAACCATGCCAACTTTTCTTCGTAGCTCGTAAACGTCCGTGTTTTCGCTGTAAATATTCTGGCCGTCGATGTAGATTTCACCGGTTGTGCGGCTTCCATTTATGATTTCATTCATTCTGTTTATAGCCCTTATCAACGTGGTTTTCCCGCATCCAGAGGGCCCCATTACCGCGGTTACAGCATTTTCCTTTATCTGTAGGCTTATGTCCTTTAAGACGTGAAGGTTTCTGAACCAAACGTTAAGTTTTCGGATATCTATCTTAGCCACTGCTGTTTTCTCCTATAATTAAATCTTAGAACTATTGCGGTTACTGTAAACAAAATAACGATGAAGAATAATACTAAGGCTATTCCAAACACCTTTTCAGGAGGTTCTCCTAAAGCCACAATTTTCACAAATAAATTGTATGCCAACGCCATTACAGGCTCTAGAGGTGACTTAGGCAAGCCTCTTGTAACTAAAACGCATGCTGTGAAGAGTATTGCTGCAGTTTCACCTGCAATCCTAGCAACGCCCAGTATGACGCTTGTAATTATGCCCGGTAAAGCAGGAGAAACCTTCATTGAGCTTACTGCCTTCCATTTGGTGGTTCCTAATGCTAGCGCTGCTTCTTTGAAAGATTCAGGCACCATTTTTATAGCTTCTTCAGTTCCCCTTATGACTATGGGCAGCATCATTAAAGTTAACGTCAACCACCCAGCTGCAAGGGAAATCCCCAACCCTAATTGTCTGCAAAAGAAAGTGTAACCAAACAATCCTATGACTATGGATGGCACTCCCGCAAGGTTGTTTATGGATTGGTCGATAATACGTGTTAACCTTCCAAATTGAGCGTATTCTGTTAGGTATATCGCGGCTAAAACCCCAATGGGTCCTGCAACTGCCGTGGCTCCCAAGAACAGGTAAACGGTTCCTATAATCATTTCAAATAGGCCTCCTTGGAGTGCACTGGTGGTCAGAAGTCCCCAGTGAAGAGTTCCAAAACCTCTTGAAAGAATAAGCACTATAAGCATGAAGGCAGCTAGGCAGATAACCATTGGTATTCCTAAAATAGTGAAAATTACTGTTTCTTTGGTTATTCTCTTCATTTTTTGGCACTCCTAATTTGCGTCCCTTTTTTGGTAATTATGTCTGCCGCAGTGTTTACGATAAAAGTCATAATAAACAGTATCAAGCCTAAACCAAACAATGCGCTGTATTCCAAGCTTCCAACTGCAGCTTCGCCCATTTGCATGGCTATAACCGCGGTTATGGGATAAACTGGTGAGAGAAAATTCCAAGGCGGTGTTGGAATTACCGCTACACTGCCAGCAACCATTAACACTGCTACTGTTTCCCCTATAGCTCTTCCGAAGCCCAACATAACGCTTGCAAAAATCCCTGATTTAGCAGTGGGGATAACCACATTTTTTATCATCTGCCATTTTGTTGCACCTATTGCTAAAGCAGCCTCTTTGTATTCTTTAGGAACCGTGGACAGTATTTCTCCTGAAACGCCTACAATTGTTGGGACAGCCATAATTGATAACACAATGGAAGCGGTTAATGCGACGGTTCCAGAGTGAATCCCGAAAAAAGAAGCTATGTAAGGAGCTAAATATACTACACCTATTAATCCATAAATTATTGAGGGTATAGATGCTAAGAGCTCAATGACTGATTTTACTATGTCCCTCAATGTAAAGGGCAGGATTTCAGCTATGAAAATTGCTGTAGCTACGCCTATTGGGATGGCTATTGCAAGGGCGCCAGCTACAACCATGACGGAGCCATAAATTAAAGGGAAAGCTCCAAACAAGTGCTCATTTGTTTCCCAACGTTGGCCTATTAAGAAATTTATGCCAAACCGGGATAAAGCCTGGGAACCTTCTCCTGCTATAAAGAATAGCATCAAAAATAGAATAATTATGGAAAAGGATGCGCAAAGTAATAAGATGACTTCAATAGGTTCTTTTCTTAAACGTTTAAAAAGATGGGAGATTTTCGGCTTTTTGGCTTCCAACATGAGTCATCTCCTTGAGTTTACGTATACAAATATGGAAGCTTCAGATATCCGCAAGTTTCAACTATTTGTTGTCCTTCACTGCTTTTTATGAAATCTATGAACCTGTCGGCTAATGAGCCGCTCGGTGGCTGGCCATTGGTTACAAAGTATAGATACCTCGAGATGGGATAATTGCCGCCGGCTATGGTGGTAATCGTTGGATAGACGTATGGCTTTCCAGCTTCCTTAGCCAATGCTACTGTGGTCATTTTATCGCTTAGAAAACCGAAGCCAACATATCCTATAGAGTACGGGGTGGTTTCAACTTTGTTTCTAACCGCCGGATTTCCGGGTTGAACACTTGCCTCGGCTGTTACGTTGTACTTCCAAGGATGCATTGTGTATTCTTCGAAAGTGCTCCTTGTGCCTGAACCGGGTTCTCTAACCACAACGGTTATCTTTTGATGAGGTAATCCCGGCTTTACTTCATCCCAGTAAGTGTATACGCCAGCAAATATTTTGCCCACTTCTTGCAGTGTTAAATTTAGAGAGCTAGCGACTGACGGATGGACAACTACGCATACAGCGTCTAAAGCTATGGGATGTAACCACAATTTAACATTCTTGTTTTTAGCGTTATCTATCTCTGTCGTCTTTGGTTCTCGCGAGGCCATTCCTATGTCTACAACTCCATCTATGATGTGGCTATAGCCTACTCCTGAGCCGCCGCCCTGCACAGTTATTGTTGTAGTTGTATATTTGTTCATGAACGCTATTGCACATGCACTGGCTATTGGCAAAACTGCTGTTGATCCTGAAAGGGTTATGCTTGATGTCCGCCATGCACCGTCTTCTGCAGATTCCTGCTGGGAGGATGTCATGGTGCTGCCTGCATAGTACCCAGCGACTAATCCGATTACTAGAAAAATTACCATTAGGGTTATTGAAACTATGGTTGAGATGCCGTTATTCCCCTTTTTTCTCATCTGTTTCGCCTCTTTTGGATAGTTTATTGAAGGAAAAATCTATATACTTTGTCGAAATAAACAATATAGTATCAAATTGACTATATAGATGGATTAAAAATGGCACAACACTCAATTGAGGAAATAAGAAAACTGCAGCTCACAGGAAAATCCACTTACATAGTTTCCCTTCCAAAAAAGTGGGTTAAAGCATTTGGCTTAAAATCAGGAAGCCAAATAATAGTATCCCAACAAAACAGTTCACTAATTTTAACTCCCAAAGAAATAGCCAAACCATTACCTCAACCCGTCGAGGCCACTATATTAATTTCAAATAAAGATGACCCAGAAACGATTTCAAGAAAAATTATCTCCCTATACTTGACAGGATACAATTATATCGTTGTGCGAGCTAAAGATGAACGCATAAATGCTTCGCAAAGAAACACTATAAAGGACCTGGCAAGGAAAAAACTTGTAGGAACAGAAATTATCTCGGAAACATCAAATGAAGTCAAACTACAAATATTGCTGAGCTACCCAGAGCTGTCTGTTGAAAAAGCTTTAAGACGCATGTGCATCATTACCTCGTCAATGCACGACGACGCAATACAAACATTAAAAAACTTGGACAAGAAACTTGCACAAGAAGTAATACAACTAGACGACGAAGTTGATCGCTTCAGCATTTATATAATACGACAACTATATAATACGACAACTGAAGGCAGCAGTTCAAAACGAAAGAATCCTAAAAGATATCGGGCTCTCCAACCCGCGAGACTGTTTAGGATACAGGGTAATCGTAAAATTTGTTGAAAGGATAGCTGACCATGCCACAAAAATAGCCGAATATGTCCAAATAATAGAAGAAAACCCTAGTGAGACTGTCTTCCAAAAAATTTCCGGGATAAGCACTTTTGCCAAAACACTATTTGAAGAGGCAATAAAATCACTTTTCAAAAAAGACTACACGCTGGCTGACCAAGTAATCTCAAAAGCAAAAACAATAGTACTGCTCGAGAATGAAGCAATAAAAGAAATTCAATTTAAAATTAACCAAGCCGACATTCCTCCCATGAGAATGATAATGGAAAGCATACGAAGAACGGCTGAATACGCAAGTGATATCGCAGAAATAGTCTTAAACCTAAACATAAACCAAATGATCACAAGCTAACGCGGCTCCTTCTCAAAAGTTGCATCCTTGAACATTCTGTTTCATCAGCGCTCAGAAAATGGTGGGGCCGGCCGGATTTGAACCGACGACCTTTCCCCGAAACAGCCGTTAATGCCGTGGGCTGTTTCTACGGGTTTCTTCTTTTGACCGCTCCAGAACTTCTTCATTCCGCTTAGGGGCGGTCCGCAAACCCGTTTGTTGGGTTCTGGAGCCCGTCGTCATACCGTGCTAGACTACGGCCCCTTTTTTTCAGTATTAAGGTTTAGTGTAAAAGAGGAAATATATGCGTTTTTCTGGTTTGTTAAAAAATTCAGTTGCAGAGACGAGTCGGGCATAACATTTATTATCATCTTTAGTGGTATTATGTGGGTTTGGTGAAATTGACAGCAGCATTGGTAATGGAAGTTTAAAGGAGAAAGCCTATTAGAAATGTATAATGCAAGAGGCAACGACGCTGTAAATGCGTCGGGAAGATATGTTCTTTACCAAGAATTAGACGGGAAAACCTACGATGTGGAGTTGCCCTTAACCTCAGCCGTGGATCCTGCACAGTTGAGGGAAGAGCTTGGCTTACCATCCTACATAGACTTAAAGTATTTTCCCATGCGAAGTGCCGTTGTAACCTTGTGGGCATCTATTAACGCCCATAGGCTTCACGAGTTATATCCCAAGGCTTTCGAGAAGCGAATTAGCAAAAACCACCTTCCAGCTTTGTTGTTTGGCGGGGCGGCAGTTAAAATCCACTGCAAAAGCGCTAATGCTGGCGGACTTTTAGCTAGGGAAATAAAGGATACGGATTACATTATTCCCAAAAAGTAGGGCGCCGAATTTTACAGGCTTCTTTTAAATATGGATAAAGCCTTTGGAACCCATTACAAGTCTTTCGCTACAGCTAACGATAGGCGTTTTAACGCTTGGAGGCACGGCGAAAGATACCGCGTTACAACAATTAATGGAATAACGGAGGAAGGCTTGCCCACCTTAACGGTTTTAGACATTTTCTGTGACCGTATAGAGTTGAGGCACAGGGTGGAAGTCAACAGCGAGTTTGAAAGATATAAAGAAAACCTTTACACCATAGGGTTAGAGGCTTTGCTGCTTTCAAAGGCTCAGTTCATTTTCGACGCGCTTAAAGAAGCTGAAAAAGAACTTGAAGAGTGCGGCCAAGACTATAGGATACTTGAATATCCTCACTACAACAAAAACAAAATCATAATAGGAATGGAGGAAAAGGACATTAAGGATGTTTGCGCCATCTTTTTAGATCACGAAATTGGAAAAAGCGCAGAAGCAATTGACCCACAGAAAATGCGGAAAATTCTAGAGAAAGACAAGAAACTTGCTTTAACAATTACTTTGAACCTTAGAAATGTTGGAGAAAGGCTTGAAGTGCTTACAAAATGACTTTCAAAAACCGAAGCGGCAACTGTAGCTGAAAGGATTGGGCTTCTCCTTAAAGAGTTACCAGTGGTTGAAAAGAAATGGGACAAGCCGTGGTGGGACACAGCCGTCGAAACACCGACAATAAAGTGATGTTATTTACTTTCTTTCTATCAACTGTCTAATAGTGTTGTAAGCGTCTTTTCGTGAAATGCCAACCCTCGAAATTGGTAAGTCAACTGTTCTTTCTTTTGAGTACAATCTTAGATATGTTTCTTTTTTTTTTGGGGGTAATATAAGATGCCAAATCTGCGAAGCTAGACCATTTTTCCTCTGCAACTTTGCTGCTTCCTTCCTGAAGCCTAAATCCTTGATTATTCAATGTCAAAGTCATGTGATAACGTGTTTTGTAAATTCTATAACCAACTATAACCGATAGGAGGCTAAAATTAAAAGGGTTAAAGGTTGAACTGCTGAGTAAGCTTGACCTAGAAACGCTACCCCAATTAGTATTCATGTGCCTAAAAAGAAGGCTATAGTAAAGCTTTTTAGATAGCTTGGTAAGTCAAA